>CALQBR020000080.1 GCA_943328865.2 Sphingobacterium thalpophilum | reverse complement strand
TGATTTGACTCTTTTCGAAATTTTGTTTCAAATATTCTGGAAACTCGTAGAATTTATGTGCTTTACCCAAATACAACTCTAAAGAGATTAAAACCAAACTATCGGCATAAACTGCTTTTGCGTGGTAATCCATTTCATTAATCAGTGTAATTACCCTTGGTGTTTTGGTTTTTGGAAAATAATATTTGATATGCCGAAACAAATCTTCTATTTCCTGTTGCTCTGATTCAAAGTCAGGATACTTTTTCTGCACTTCAGTGTATACTTCTCGCCAAATCGGATCTTTTATTTTATTGATCCATATACTATCGGAAATTCCTTGAGGAAAAAGCAAAGGAAATTCCTTTTTGATTTTTGGCAATTCATTCACTGGTGTTTCAAAAAAAGCCTTGTCAAATCGCTCCACTTTTATCGATACCGGAATGTTTTCAACTTCTTTTTCTATTTTACTTTTTTTATCACAAGAAGCAAACAAAAGACATAAGGCAAAAGGCAATAGATATTTTTTCATCTCCATATTTTTTTAGCCCTGATGGCGGCGGTATCCTTTTTCTTTTTCTTTAAAAAGAAAAGATATAGCCAACAGCAGGAAATTGCTCCTAATAATTATTATTTTTGCAAATATACATTGCGGTTTTTTAAATTTTCAGAAAATATGCCTAAAAAAAATACAATTCAAGCCGACAAAGCTAGCGCATACATTGTCAATTGGTTACGTGATTATGCGACAAATGCAAAAGCAAGCGGCTTTGTTGTTGGGATTTCTGGAGGAGTCGATTCTGCTGTGACTTCTACCTTGTGTGCGTTAACGGGTTTTCCAACTTTATGCGTGGAAATGCCGATTCATCAGGCAGCGAGTCAGGTAAATCGCGGACGGGAACACATTGCCCAACTGAAAGAGAGATTTGAAAATGTGACTCAAGCTCAGGCTGATTTGACGGGTTTGTTCGAAACTTTTGAATCAGTTGTTCCTGCCGCTAATGATTTAGACAAATTGAATTTAACTCTAGCCAACACTCGGGCGCGCCTGCGAATGACAACACTATATTATTTTGCAGGAATAAATGGATTATTAGTGGCTGGTACAGGAAACAAAGTAGAGGACTTTGGCGTTGGTTTTTTTACCAAATATGGTGATGGTGGGGTAGATTTGAGTCCAATTGCCGATTTGATGAAATCAGAGGTATATGCAATAGGTGCATTTCTAAAAATCCCAACTTCTATTTTGAAAGCCGCCCCTACAGATGGTCTTTTTGGTGATGATCGAAGCGATGAGGACCAACTAGGCGCTAGTTACGACGAACTCGAATGGGCAATGATGCAAAGTGAGAAAGCAAAACAGGCTTCCGATTTTTCAGGAAGAGAAAAAACAGTGTTTGAAATTTACAAGCGTCTAAACACTAATAACCAACATAAAATAAATCCGATTCCAGTGTGTTTATTACCTCAGGAATTTAAAGAAAAACTTTAGTCTATTTATTACATTTATTTATTTTTTATCATTAACTTTACGTATCCCACTTCGGAATTTTAATCATTTTAAAAAATTAAATTATGATAAATGTTTGTCTAGCAGATAATTATCCTGTAGTTCATATTGGGATAAAATTTTACTTTGAAAGTCATACTGAAATTAGTATTGTTTCTAATGTCAGCAGTTTTACTATGATTGAAGAAGTACTTAAAAACAAAAAAATCGACGTTTTACTACTCGATTTAGAACTAGAAGGTCTTTCCAGTATTTATGATGTGAAGTCTATTATTAAAAACCATCCTAAAACAAAAGTAATCCTTTTCACCGGTCTTTCTGAACAAATATATGCTCCAAACGCTATAAAATCAGGGATTTCCGGATTTGTACACAAAAGTGCTAAAATAGAGGTTTTAGCCAATACCATTATAAAAGTCAATCAAGGTACTATTGTTCTAAGCGAGGCTGTGCAGAAGAACTTGGCTTTAATCGCCAAACAGAACAAAAACGAGCGATTATACAGAAAACTATCTAATCGGGAGATTGAAGTATTGCGCTATTTGAGCGATGGAAAAAAGAACAATGAAATTTCCAAAATCTTAAACCTCAACGAAAAAACCATTAGCACATATAAATTAAGATTATTAACTAAACTTAACGTTACTAATTTAGTAGATTTAGTCAATAAAGCAAAAACATTACAAATCGTTTAACTGTAACGCGACATCACTCGCCCTAATTTTTTAGAAAAAGAATTAATTAGCTTGTAATAGTCCATTGCCATAGAAAGAGGTTCTGTATTGTCTGACTCCGGTTCAGATGATATAGAACCTTTTAATTCTTCAATAATTCGATCCACCAAATACCATCGCAAGGTGAGAATTGTCTCAGAAACATATTGACTTATCGTTTGGTCTTTTTGTTTTACAATGATATTTTGTCCTTCCCAATCATGAAGGGTTAATTTCTCGTCTTCCATCAAAATATCCGTCACTTCGTGAGCAAATTCAGGCGGTAATTGCATCAGATATTGCTCGATATTAAAATGCTCATTTTGATTAAAAAAAGCGATTAAGTTTTGATATACGTCTTTAAATAAAGGATTCGCAAGTTCCACTTCATCCTCTTGTAAACTCAAATAAATCCTTTGATAAACAGCATACTTTTTTTTCTCGGTGACGGTTTCAATTTCTCCTTCATCATTCGCTTTTAAAAGGACATCTTCAAATTCTTCTGTCACATTTCCATATAATAAAAGGATTTCGATGATTTTTCGTTCTAATTGGAATAAAATATCGATTTTTTCGACCGCAATAGGTTGGTCATTTTTCACAACCTCAAAGGCTTTTTGCTCTTGTTTTTGCTTTTTACCTGTCTCCGTAATATCTTTTTGAACCAACTGTGCTAAGGTACTCAAAAGCACCTGCTCCGAAATATCCATGATTCGCGCACATTCTTGAATGTAGATTTCACGCTGAATACGATCTGGGATTTTAGAAATACTCATCACCATATCCCGAATTAAGTCTGCTTTTTTAACAGGATCATTCTTGGCATCTTTCATCAAAAGAGAAGCTTTGAATTGTATAAAATCCATTGAATTATTCTCGAGATATAAAACTAATGCTTCGTAAGGTGTTTTCTTAGCAAAACTATCGGGATCTTCGCCGTCAGGAAAAGTACATACTTTTACATTCATTCCTTCCTCAAGAATCAAATCGATTCCTCGAATCGAAGCACGAAGTCCCGCTGCATCGCCATCAAAAAGCACCGTAATGTTTTTAGTCAAACGGTTAATCAATCGGATTTGATCAGGTGTTAGAGCTGTTCCTGACGAGGCAACGACATTTTCAATTCCAGCTTGATGAAATTGAATTACATCGGTATAACCCTCTACTAGATAACAATTATTTTGTTTGGCAATGGCTTGTTTAGCTTGAAAAATACCATACAAAACCTTACTCTTATGATAAATCTCACTCTCTGGTGAATTGAGATACTTAGCGGCTTTCTTATCATTCGTCAGAATTCTTCCTCCAAAACCAAGAACTCGCCCCGACATACTTTGAATCGGAAACATCACACGTCCCTTAAAACGGTCGAATGGTCTGTCCTCTCTTGGAATGGTTAAGCCAGTACTTTCTAAAAATTCTAATTTATAACCTTTACCAAGTGCTTCTTTTGTAAAGGCATCCCACGTTTCAGGAGAATATCCTAGCGCGAATTTCGTAATTGTTTCGTTGGTAAAACCCCGTTCCTTAAAATAGGAATATCCAATGGCTTTCCCTTCTTCTGAATGCAGTAAAATATCCTGGAAATATTTTTTAGCAAATTCAGAAACCAAATACATACTTTCTTTTATATCTGTATTGGCTTTTTCTTCATCCGTTTGAACGGTTTCTTCAATTTCGATATTGTATTTTTTGGCTAGATACCGAATCGCTTCTGGATACGTAAAATGCTCATGTTCCATTAAAAATGCGACCGAATTTCCTCCTTTTCCAGAGCTAAAATCTTTCCAGATTTGTTTCACTGGAGAAACCATAAATGACGGTGAACGTTCGTCTGAAAACGGACTTAATCCCTTAAAATTAGTTCCTGCACGTTTGAGCTGTACAAAATCACCAATAACCTCCTCTACTCGAGCAGTTTCGAAAACAGTATCTATGGTGGCTTTTGAAATCAATTCAGCTTATTTTTAAAAGGTCAAAGTTACAAAGTTTATTATGGAAGTAAATAAAGAAAAATAAAATTAAGTATGACAATAAAAACTACTTCTTTCTTTCAATCACATAATTTACCATCAAGATTAAGGCTTCTTTAAAGTCAGACTCCGGATAGTGTTCTAAAAGCAAAAGTGCCTCGTGTTGTAGTTGTATCATTCTTTCTTCTGCATACGAAAGACCTTTGTTGTTTTTTACAAAATCGATTACTTCCTTAACTCGTTTCTTGTCTTTGTTGTAATTTTTGATGGAATTAATTAACCAATTCTTTTCTTTGGAAGTACAATGATTGAGGACATAAATTAATGGCAACGTCATTTTCTGTTCTTTAATATCAATGCCTGTTGGTTTTCCAATAGCTTCATCTGAGTAATCAAACAAATCATCTTTGATTTGAAAAGCCATCCCGATGAGTTCGCCAAATTTTCGCATGTTCTCGACTTGCACTTCGTCTTCAATGACCGATTTGGCGCCAAGGGCACAACAAGAAGCTATGAGTGTCGCGGTTTTTTTTCTAATAATTTCATAATATATCGCTTCGGTAATGTCTAATCGGCGTGCTTTTTCTATTTGAAGCAATTCTCCTTCACTCATTTCCCGCACCGCCACAGAAATGATTTTCAATAAATCAAAATCTTCGTGATCAATAGAAAGCAACAATCCTTTGGAGAGTAAATAATCGCCCACAAGAACGGCAATTTTGTTTTTCCAAAGCGCATTAATAGAGAAAAAACCCCTTCTGCGGTTACTATCATCCACCACATCGTCATGTACCAAAGTAGCGGTATGAATCAATTCAATAACAGAAGCGCCGCGATACGTTCTTTCGTTTACAATTCCTTTAGAAAGCATTTTGGCAGTCAAAAAAACGAACATAGGACGCATTTGCTTCCCTTTTCGATTCACAACAAAATAGGTGATTCGGTTAAGCAAAGCCACTTTGGAAGACATCGATTCATGAAACTTTTTTTCAAAAAGTTCCATTTCCTGAAGGATGGGCTGCTTTATTTGTTCTGTAATTTTCATTGAGATTCCAAAGATACAATATTAAAGAACTAAGACACAAACGCGAAAAAAATTAAATTATTTGATTCACATTAAACCTTTTATGATTAAATTGGTCCTAAAATTTAATTTTAAAAAAATAAAAATATGAAAACAAAAAAAATATTATTTGGAATGATGCTGGCTTTATTCTTTTTTAGCAGCTGTAACAACGACAGCAAAGACAATGCTTCTGATCTTACGGCCGAAGAAACTGATGTAAATGCAAAAATAGATATGATTACCGATGATGTTTCCAAGATTGTTGAAGACCAACTAACTTCTCAAATCAATGGTGGCGGAAGGATGTTTCTGCAAGGTCGATTTTTACCAGATTGCGTAACCCTAACAAATACTATTGTAGGATCTACTTGGACAAGAACAGTCGACTTTGGAACTACTGGTTGTGAATTGAAAAATGGAAACATTTTAAAAGGAAAGATTATTGTGAGTGGCAGTATCGATTTAAATAAAACCGCTCTCACTATTAACTACAGTTTTGTAGATTTTTATCACAACGCCAAACTTATTAAAGGAAACAAAACGGTTGTAATCTCTCAAAAAAGCACTTCAACAAATCAAATCCACCCCGTAGCTACTATGACGCTAGATATGACTGTAACTTTTCCAAATGGGAATGTTTATACTCGCGTAGGAACTCGTATTCGAGAAATGGTAGAAGGAATTGATACTCCATCAGTTTGGTTAGACAACGTATTTTTGATTACTGGTAATTGGACTACTACATTACCAAACGGATCGACTCAAACTTCTACAATAACGACTCCTTTAAAAATCAGAATGAATTGCAATTACATCGTGAGTGGCGTTCTTGCATTCACAAGAAACAATAATACAGCGATTTTAGATTATGGTATTGATAATGGCTGTGACAATCAAGCCACAGCAACTATTAATGGCGTTACTTATACAATTACGCTTTAAAACTTAAGGACCCATATTCATTAAAAAATACCCCAAATAGCATTGCGCTTTTTGGGGTATTTCTATATTGCATTACTTTCTAAGCTTCCTTATTGGCTAATTGTCCGCAAGCGGCATCTATATCTTTTCCACGGCTTCGGCGCACCTTAGCCACAATTCCATTGCCTTCCAATGCCTTGATATAAGCGTCAATTGCCTCAGGTGAGGCTTGTTGAAATTCACCATCATCAATAGGATTGTACTCTATCAAGTTGACTTTACAAGGCACATATTTACAGAATTTGACTAACGCTTCGACAGAAGCTTGATTGTCATTAATTCCTTTCCAAACCACATATTCATAGGTGATTTTACTTCTAGTTTTAAGATACCAATATTCCAATGATTC
>CALQBR020000079.1 GCA_943328865.2 Sphingobacterium thalpophilum | reverse complement strand
TTGGTGGTAAAATGCAATCGGTCGTCATCAGTGGTTTTGTTTTCATTACCTAATTCGGCAGCCAAATAATAGTTTTTAGTCAACCGATAATCACCCACTAATTCTAGTCCTTTATAATTGGGTTCATAAAAAGAACGCGTCATTTTATATAAATCCACTCCAAAACGAAGTCCGAAGCGTTCTACTTTTGCTGGATTGGCTTTGCTATTTGTTTCCTCAGAAAGCGATGCTTTAGTAGGACTTGGGTCTTGAGGAACTGATCCAACTATTTGGGTTCTTTTGGAAATACTATCGGTTTTGGTAATTTCTTGTGCTTGTGTCAAAAAGCAGACCAACACCAATCCTACACTAAAAATAAATCTTAAGGTGTGTTTCATTTTCGTTGTTTATATTGGGTTGCATGACTTCAATCTTTTTAATCCAATTCCCTTGCGAAACAGTCGTATCATCATTAAGAATAAAAGCAGGCAGGCTCGTTCCGTTTAAATCGAATATGGTTTTAAAACCACACGCTCTAGAAACATAAATATCTTCCCTGATATAATTGAATTGGAGTGCATCTGTGACTGTATTAGCAGGATTTGAGGCGTTTAAAGTGAAGGTGTATTTCGTAAAATCTTCCGTGGTTTTTAATGGAAGTTCAATGGTATCAACCGCATCGAATACGTCCAAAGGCAATGATTTATTGGCACCAGTTACTTTCAAATCGGTTACCTTTTTTAAAACCGTTGGATTGGCAAAATCATAAAAAGTAACGATAAGCCTTGGGGTTGTTGGCGTGTTTGCATCGCAAATATCATCTTTCTCACAACCCGTGAAGGAAAAGGCAATTGCCAATACGATTAAAAAAAGTTTTCTCATAAAATTAAATTCCAAATGCCATTCTTTAGGGTCAGCTCTTGACTAACTGCTTAGAGCTATCTTTTTTCTAAAAGCACCACATTCTCTACGTGGTGTGTTTGCGGAAACATATCCACAGGGCGCACACGGGTAACTTTGTAGGTCTCGTCCATCAAAGCCAAATCACGGGCTTGTGTCGCCGAGTTACAGCTGACATATACAATTTTATTAGGCGCGATTTTCAGAATTTGATCAATCACGGCAGCGTGCATCCCATCTCTTGGCGGATCGGTAATGATGACATCTGGATGACCGTGTTGCGCAATGAAATTTTCATTAAAAACGACTTTCATATCCCCAACAAAGAAGTCACAATTTGTAATATTATTGCGTTTTGCATTTTCTTTGGCGTCGGCAATGGCTTCAGGAACACTTTCTACTCCAATCACTTTTTTTGCCTTTTTAGACACAAATTGCGCGATAGTTCCCGTTCCGGTGTATAAGTCATATACAATTTCATCTCCTGTCAATCCTGCAAAATCACGAGTGATTTTATACAATTCATACGCTTGATCCGAATTGGTTTGATAAAAGGATTTCGCATTAATGCTGAATTTTAAGCCTTCCATTTCTTCCAGGATATAATCCCTTCCTTTGTATAGTTTGATGTCTGTGTCGTATAAAGTGTCATTGGCTTTGTTATTCACCACATATTGCAACGAAGTTATCTGTGGGAATTTCTCATAAAGATGATCCAAAAGCAATTCTCTATTGGCTTTGTCATTCTCAAAAAACTGAATCAACACCATGATTTCTCCTGTTGAAGCAGTTCTTAACATTAAAGTTCTGAGTAATCCTTCATGGGCTCTTGGATTAAAGAAAGTCAAGCCATGGGTATTGGCAAAGTCACGCACTTCATTGCGAATGGCATTCGAGGGATCTTCCTGTAAGTGACATTTTTTAATGTCTAGAATTTTATCCCACATTTTTGGAATGTGAAAACCCAGTGCGTTTCTATTTTCTAGTGTTTCGGTTTGTTCAATTTCCTGCTCGGTAAGCCAACGGCTATTGGAGAACGAAAATTCCATTTTGTTTCTATAAAAGAATTTCTTTTCAGAACCTAAGATGGGTTCAAACTCCGGAAGTTCAACCTTTCCAATGCGTTGCAAATGGTTTTTCACTTCGTTTTGTTTGTAGTACAATTGTTGGCTGTATTTCATATTCTGCCATTTACAACCGCCACAAACTCCAAAATGTTCACAGATAGGTTCCAAGCGGTGTTCGGAATATTCATGAAATTTTACCGCTTTTCCTTCATAAAACGACTTGCGTTTCTTGAAAGTTTGAACATCCACGACATCGCCAGGAACGACATTAGGAATAAAAATTACTTTTCCGTCTGGTGCTTTGGCTACGGAAACGCCTTTTGCCCCTGCATCCAGGACTTTTATGTGATCGAAAACGATTTTGTCTGTATTTTTCTTTGCCATGGCGCAAAAATAAGAGATTGAATGGTTTTATAAATTCAAATTGGGAAATATTTTCAAAAAGGGATGGTTTTATTTTGAACCGTTCTGCAACATGTTGATAAACGAATTATTTTGTAGGTTGTAGCGGTTAAATTTTTATATTTTTGCCAAACAATATCATTCCATTATGTACAAACAAATTATTCGCCCGATTCTTTTCTGTTTTGATCCAGAGGAAGTACACTATTTTACCTTTTCGCTAATCCGATTTTTATCTAAAATACCTGGTTTTACTTGGCTTTTTAAATTTTTATATGAAGTCAATGACAAAAGATTGGAAACAGAAGTTTTTGGTTTAAAGTTCAAAAATCCCGTTGGTTTAGCCGCAGGTTTTGATAAAGATGCCAAATTGTATCGGGAACTGTCAAATTTTGGATTTGGTTTTATAGAAATTGGAACCCTTACTCCAAAAGGGCAGGAAGGCAATCCCAAAAAACGTTTGTTTCGCTTGAAAGAGGACAGTGCCATTATTAACCGAATGGGATTTAATAACGGTGGCGTCCAAGAGGCGGTGGCGCGTTTAAAGAAAAATAAGGGGGTTTTAATAGGAGGGAACATTGGTAAAAATAAACTTACACCAAATGAAGCAGCAACCTCCGATTATGAAATTTGTTTTGATGCGTTATACGATTATGTAGATTATTTTGTGGTCAATGTGAGTTCTCCAAACACTCCAAATTTACGGGCGTTACAAGACAAAGAGCCGTTGACACAATTGTTGCAAACCCTTCAAAATAAAAATACGGCAAAGCCAAAGCAAAAGCCCATCTTATTAAAAATTGCTCCCGATTTAACCGATGAGCAATTGTTAGATATTATTGATATTTTAAAAGAAACCCAAATTGCAGGGGTAATTGCTACCAATACCACCATTTCTAGAGAAGGTTTGGTATCGGATAATAAAATTGAAACCGGTGGTTTGTCGGGCAAACCCTTAACGAATCGCGCTACGGAAGTCATTCGTTTTTTATCAGAAAAAAGCAACAAAGCCTTTCCGATTATTGGAGTAGGAGGGATCCATTCCGCACAAGATGCCATAGATAAATTGGAGGCAGGTGCCAGTTTGGTTCAATTGTATACGGGTTTTATTTATGAAGGCCCCGCTTTGGTAAAAGCCATAAACAAAAAAATTCTATCGCGCGCTTAAAAAAACGATCGTTTTGTAAGCCAAAACCTTTTTGTTATATTTGAATTTGTATGAAACCAATAAAAATCATAGAATGTCCACGGGATGCCATGCAGGGAATAAAGCCATTTATTCCGACTGCAAAAAAGGTGGCCTATCTTCAGTCTTTATTGCGCGTGGGTTTCGACAGTATTGATTTTGGTAGTTTTGTTTCGCCCAAAGCGATTCCTCAAATGCAAGATACCGCTGAAGTTTTGGCGGCTTTGGATTTATCTCAAACCCAAAGTAAATTATTAGCCATCATTGCCAATAAACAAGGCGCACAGGCGGCGGCTCAATATCCTGAAATTCAATATCTGGGTTATCCTTTTTCGATTTCAGAGAATTTCCAGATGCGCAATACCCATAAAACCATTGCCGAATCACTAATTACTTTACAGCAGATATTAGAGATTGCTGAGCAAAGCAATAAAGAAGTGGTTGCCTATCTCTCTATGGGTTTTGGCAATCCTTATGGTGACCCTTGGAATGTAGCAATAGTAGGGGAATGGACCGAAAAATTAGCGGCTATGGGCGTGAAGATTCTGTCTCTTTCCGATACGGTTGGGAGTTCCACTCCTGAAACTATCAGTTATTTGTTTTCGAATTTGATTCCAAAATACCCACAAATAGAATTTGGCGCACACTTGCATACCACTCCTGAGAAATGGTTTGAAAAAATTGATGCTGCTTATAAGGCAGGTTGCAGACGTTTTGACGGTGCCATCCAAGGTTTTGGCGGTTGTCCGATGGCCACCGATGATTTAACAGGCAATATGCCAACCGAGAAGTTATTGTCCTATTTTACTGCCCAAAAGGAAAATACCAATACCAGTCCGATGAGCTTTGAAAGTGCTTATAATGAGGCGACCAAGTTATTTAGAGAATACCACTAATCACTAAAGTCTCTTTTTAAAACAAAAAATATCTGCTTTTTGAATCTTGCGTATTATATTTTTTAAATTTCAGAATTAATTGTGTATTTTCGCATGCAATTTAACTACAAATTGCAATGATCGCACACAGTTCCAAGATTATCGGCGAAGGTCTAACATACGATGATGTATTATTAGTACCTAATTTCTCGAATGTGCTTCCTCGCGAAGTGAGTATTCAGTCTAAATTTTCCAGAAACATTACCCTTAACGTTCCTATTGTATCCGCTGCTATGGATACTGTTACGGAAAGTGCTATGGCTATTGCTATAGCGCAAGAAGGTGGAATTGGGGTTTTGCATAAAAATATGACCATCGCGCAACAAGCCGCTAAAGTGCGAAAAGTAAAACGTGCTGAGTCAGGAATGATTATCGATCCAGTGACTTTACCATTGACTTCTACTGTAGCGGATGCTAAAAATGCCATGAAAGAATTCGGTATTGGAGGCATTCCAATTGTTGATGAAAATAAAATATTAAAAGGAATTGTTACCAATAGGGATTTGCGTTTTGAAAAAAACAACGCCAGACCTATTGTAGATATTATGACCAGTAAAAACTTGATTACGGTTGCCGAAGGGACTTCATTGGAGCAAGCGGAAGTGGTTTTACAAGGCAATAAAATAGAAAAATTACCAGTGGTTAATGCCGATTATAAATTAGTTGGGCTAATCACCTTTAGAGATATTACCAAATTAACACAAAAACCTATTGCCAATAAAGACGTTTTTGGACGTTTGCGTGTTGCCGCCGCCATTGGTGTTACTGGTGATGCGGTTCAAAGAGCCGACGCTTTGGTGCAGGCTGGGGTGGATGCGATTATTATTGATACCGCTCACGGTCATACCCAAGGCGTAGTGAATGTATTGAAAGAAGTAAAAAATAAATTCCCACAAATTGATGTTATTGTAGGTAATATTGCGACTCCAGAAGCGGCCCAATTTCTTGTTGAAAATGGCGCTGATGGGGTAAAAGTAGGGATTGGGCCAGGTTCAATTTGTACCACGCGTATTGTAGCAGGTGTGGGTTTTCCACAATTCTCTGCCGTTCTGGAAGTAGCAGCTGCTATAAAAGGTACAGGAGTTCCTGTGATTGCTGATGGAGGTATTCGTTATACTGGTGATATTCCAAAAGCGATTGCTGCTGGAGCCGATTGTGTGATGTTAGGATCTCTATTAGCTGGAACTAAAGAATCACCAGGTGAAACCATTATTTTTGAAGGTAGAAAATTCAAGTCTTACAGGGGAATGGGTTCTGTTGAAGCGATGCAGGGCGGATCTAAAGACCGTTATTTTCAAGATGTGGAAGATGATGTTAAAAAACTAGTTCCCGAAGGAATTGTAGGGCGTGTGCCTTATAAAGGAGAATTAAACGAAAGCATGCTTCAGTTTATTGGAGGACTTCGTGCAGGGATGGGGTATTGTGGAGCAAAAGACATTCCTACTTTACAAGAAACAGGTCGTTTTGTACGCATTACCGCTAGTGGCATCAACGAAAGCCACCCACACAATGTGACTATTACCAAAGAAGCACCGAATTATTCGAGATAGATGCTTACCCCGAAGACCAGAATCTCCGATAAAATAACATAAGCTAAAAGGCGCAAGATTTATTTCTTGCGCCTTTTTTTGTATGGAAAATGGTTTAGTGGTTTAATTTTTTAGGATTGACTTAAACCTTAGGTGCATAAGCTGCCTTTTTGGGTTGCTTATTGCAATAGTTTTTAATTAGCGAGACTTGCAGAGAAGGATTCATTTTAAAATAAATCAGAGTGCGTTCCGGTTCTAACTAAAACGATGGTATTTTTATCAAAGTACCAAGTCATTAACCAATTCGATTTGATGTGACATTCCCAAAGTCCATCTTTGTTACCACTTAATAGATGTGGTTTGTATTTTAAGGGTAGTTCCCCCTTTTCTCTTAATTCTAGTAGTACCACTTCAAGTAGTGAAATGTTGTAATTTCGTTTTAAACAAAGTTTTATATCTTTTTTAAAACGATTGATAAAGTCCAAATTAAAACACATTTAAGACATTAGTTTATCCATTAAGTCTTTATGACTCGAGCTACTGTTTATTGCTTTCCCTTTTTTGGCCTCATTAATTGCTTTTTGGGTGGTTGCATTTGGAACTTTAATTATTTCAATTTCTTTTGAATCTTCAAAAAAAGCACGAGCCATCTCAAGAAATGCTTTCCCTTTTTTGGT
>CALQBR020000078.1 GCA_943328865.2 Sphingobacterium thalpophilum | reverse complement strand
TTTTGGGTCAAATCCATTTTCTGCAGCCCATCCTTTTAGATTTAAATCAATAAAAGAATATTCCTCTTTAATGTGTTTTTTTGAATTTTCTACATTCTCCATAAACCACGCTTTTAAAACTGAATTGTTTTGAAATTTTTTTACGGCAACAACTCTTAAAAAACTTTCAGTCAATTTTAGTCCAAGAGATTTATCCGCTTTACCCGATTTATTAGAACTTGAAAAACTTACACAAGGAGGACTACCCAATAGGACATCACTATCAGGTAATAAATTAATATCTTCAATATTATCATAAAAATCTAAAATATTTTTAGTCTTAAAATTTTGTTTGTAATTATGATTGTAAGTGTTTATAGCTGGTTGCCAATTATCAATTCCTAAAATTATATTAAATCCTTGTTGTCTAAATCCTTCTGAAAATCCACCTGCACCACAGAAAAAATCTATTATTGTTAGTTTATTCATTATCTTTTTATATGAATCTAAATGTGTTAGGTTAAATTTTTGAAATAGTTTTTTTATTCAATTTGCAAATTAAAACAAATTAATTGGTATAATGATTTTTATACTTTATGATACCCTTTCAAAAACGCTAAAAAATCCAATCTGTTTTCTTGCGGATTGCCGTCGTAATCTTCTATAAGTAGCCTACTAAAATCAGTATTTGGTTCTAATAAATCAATTGTCTTTGTGAAGGAAATAATTTTATAATCTACTAATAAGGCATTCAAGTCAGCGGTGAAATCCTTTGGTAGTTGCTCATACAGGTCCGCATTAAAATAATCAAAGTAAACTTTTAAAATTCCCTCTAATGTTTCTGGCAAAATGGTCTGCCAATCTTGGTTGACATAATCTAAAAATACCAATGCTGGTAATAAAGCACTCCATTCTTCAGGGGTGTTAAAAAAATAAAACCCGCCACAACCCATAGAGTCTTCCATAAAAAGGGCATATCCCTCAAACGTAGGATTGGTTTGCGTCCCATTTAAAAGCACGTCTTCATAATTTTCAAAATCAGGAAACCATCTTTCAAAATCAAAAGGGTTTCCTTGTTCTTTAGAATCAACGGGGTGGTAATTCATATCAATTCCAATATAAATGGTTTCTGATAGCGGACCACAGGCATACCGTCATTGGTCAAGGAGAACACCACATAATTTTCCTGCTGTTTCCAAGTTTCCTTTACTAAAATTTCAAATGCTTTACGCTCATCCGAATAGCCAAAATTAAAATCATATTCACTATAAGCTCCATAATTAATTTCCAATACAATATTTTCATATATTAGGGCTATTTCGGAGGTTGAAGGAGTAAAATTCCCACCTTCTACTGTACTAAAATAAAATAAAGTAGCAGGAGAGAAGTGGTAATCTTCTGAGAATAAGAGGGATTCCCCAGTTACAGGGCAATAGAATGAAGTATGGCTTAATTTGAGGGGTAGGATTTGCATAAAAGTAGGATTTTGGACTATAAATTTATGTTTTTTGGCTCAAGGAATTAAAAATTTAATTTATACTGCAAAATTAAGTCATTGCATTGTCAATTAATGTCAACTAAAATAATTTCATAATATAATCTCTCTTAAAAGTTATATTGTTTTAAAAGTTGTCAAAAATCAATTAACACTAAACATAAAGAACATGAAAACCGACTATTCTATAAAAAGCAGAAGCACACTTTGGTTACTAAGACATTTAATTAATTGTAATGGGCATCCATCTTTTCGCCAAGATGTATCGGATGATTTAGAGCAGGTATGTTAATAAAACATTTAAGAAAGCATTGCGAAGGCTTAGTCGAGGCGGTTTTATAATGTCAACCTGTGCCAAAATCTATTTATCCAAATATCACTACGACTTTAATAAAACAAATTGAAAAATGGTTTTTTAAATTTTGATTCATTTTATGGCCTGGATTATAATTAAGGATTTATAATAATCTTAGTACCAATTGGAACATTAGCATATAACTCATCCATTTCAGAATTATTGACTGCAACACAACCATTAGTCCAATCAAATAGGCGGTGAAGTTTACCGACAAACCAAAATTTATTCATTAATCCATGAATCTTGATATCGCCTCCAGTTTCTTTTCCAGTCAATATTGAATTTTTAATATCTTCCGAATTAGGATAAGATATTCCTAAATTTTTGTGAGCTATACTTTTTGAATTTTTGCCATTTATATAATAGATGCCTTCTGGAGTTCTTCCATCTCCTTTAGTTGACTTTTTACCTTTAGGGTTAAATCCCAAAGAAATAAAATAGGTTTTTAGTAGTTGCTTATTGCGGTCAAATACTAACATTTCTCTTTTGTCTTTATTAATTACGATAAAATCTATTTTCCCTATTAATGGCTTGTTAAAGTCTTTTAATATTAGAATTAAGAACAATAATAGTAGTAAAATAAAAACTCCTTTTAAATATATTTTCATTATTTATTTTTTTGCAATTGGAAACATCGTTTAGATATACTTACTGGTGAAAATTCTCTTCAATTGACAAGGCATTTTAGTTTCGTCATAATCATACAAGTGAAAAGCAACACCCAATACACTGAGATACAATACTCTTATTTTATTATGAAATGCATTGTAATTTCGAATTTGCTTTAGATAATTTTCATCTTTTACGATTGCTGCAAACTTACTTTTTAGTAGAGGGTCAAATTTTTCTATTAACGCATCAATAGTAATTTCTGAGTTGTAGATGCCAAGTTTGGTTAATTCATTAATGATTATTTTATAATCGCAATGAACGTAAATTTTTTCATTATGCTCGTTGATATAATATACATCATTTACATAGTTTTGTTCTCTAAATCCAATGTTTTTTTCTTTCAATTCCCCCTTGTTTTAGTGATAATTTGGATACAGTTGAGTTAAATAAATTAGTCCAGGTTTGAAGTTTGGATATATTAATATCATATAAAAAAATGACAATGAAAGGATTCCAATTGTTATGTATTTTAATGTTTTAAGCTCAAATTTCTTAATTACAAATGGCACATAAAGTAATAGAGGTAAAATAACGCACCAGTAAATGCAAATATCCACATAGGTTGAATGAAATAGTCTGACATTAACATTTATAAAATCCACGCATCTGTCAAAAAAAATGCCAGAGGTACCCTCGATATTTGGAATAATAAAAAACAGAAGCGTGCCAAGAAGCACGAAGTATTTTTTATTTGACTTTAAAAACAGCGAAAATGTTGCAGGATAAAACACAAAATAGCAATAGATATTCATTGTTTTATAGGTAAACCCCGCCAGTAATGCTAAAGCATATAAACCTCCCATTACGATTAGGAAAATTTGATGAAAAAGTGAATCTGAGTGGGCAATCCAATCGGTTGTATTCATATTGATGTAGTTTTTTAGGTATTTTATTCAAGCTCAAATTTCATAGCTGCAGGCATTTTAACAGTATCGAATTATCATTCTAATGTTTTATCCTTTGATTGTCTCTGGATTTGTATTGGCTTTACGCTTCCTAAATGCTATTGAAAAATAATTTTAAAAATCATAAATGACGGTAAAGGATTTAAATATTTAATTTTTCATTTACAATTTTTTCCAAATCATCATATTTAATTCCATAAGTTTCTAGGTAATAAAGGGCATTTTGTAAGTTGTTATTTTTTCTTCTTTTAGCCATTAAAATCATAGCCCCCAATCTGTTGAATGTGAGTTCTTCGTTAGTATAACCTTGGGTTTCTAGTTTTAACAAAAAGGAATCATCATAATTCACAGGCAATTTTATACTTCTAAGAATTTTATCATCCTCAAAAAAAGTAGTTTGAGCATTTATGATTAAATTATTAATTTGCATGGTTTCATTTGTAATAGTAACACAAATACGATCTTCTTTATCGGACTCCATGATGTCAAAAAAATAATAAAAAGGAACCGAAGCTTTCACGGTACTAGAAGTAAGACATTCTAAAAACACTATATTTCCGGGTATTACCAATTTTAATTGCCCATCTGTTATTGTAAATTCCAACGCAATTTCTTTATTTTTTTTTGACGCTCTACCAGTAATTTTCTTCATTGCTTTTAGCTCCGTAAGAATGGCATTTTTTTCAATTATAAAAGTGGATTGATTCATAGTTTTGTTGGGTTAAATTGGATTTCTATTTTCAATCGGTTCTAATGTGATAAGTGCTGCTTTTTTGTAAAATGCGCTAAAAACAATTGCATTTTGGTTGTATTTTTTACCTAATGTGATGGCATGGTCTGCTGAAATATTTCCAACAAAAAAACTGATTTCTGGAGGCCAGTTCCCATCGCTATCTTTACCTTCTGCAGGATAAACATTGTACGCTTTTAAATCTTGTTCAAGGAGTAGATTTAACGCCTTATTTTCTTCCAATGACAGCGCTTTTGAAAATGGATTCCAAGCGGTGATAAAACACCAAGAAGTAAAATGATTTGCTTTTAAAAAGCGATTCAATTCTTCGTTTTCTTCATTAATATAAATGTCAATCTTGGGATTTAAAATACTATAGCAAGTAGCTTCGTAAGCCATTAGTAATTCTTTTGATATCATGCTTTTGGGGATTTAAATTGAATAAATAGGGTTTAATTATTTCGATACAGAATTAAACAATACACCTGAAATACACAAGTTTTAGTGTTGTTTAGGTATTTATAATACACTTCTTTTCTAAGCATTTCTAGAAAAGATTGTATAACCATTTTTGTTTCTTCAAATTGATTTGATTTTTAGTTTGAATGCTCATTATTACTATTGTCAGTATCTTTTACTTTCTATTTATAAGATAATTTAGAAACTTGATTTAGTTCAAAGGGTATAGGGAACGGATACAGTACTATATTCTTTGATTGGGATTGAATACTAAACAGACTATTGTCTTTATTAATACTGAAGGAAGCTCCAGTGAAAAAATTGTATTCATCAAAATAAAGCAATACAAATGGCGACACTTTACTCAGTTCGAGAAGGGTATTCAGCTGTTTGTGTTGAATGGATAAAAATATAGGAAGATTTCCTATTTCTAATAATTCATCAACCTTAATTGTGGTTTCGAAAGTAGTTTTGACAATTACATCAAGTGTGATGGATGAATTGTCTTTCAGGGTAATTTGGAATGAATTTTTCATACAAATAAATTTAAATTAAAAATTTCTTATTTGTACTTCGAAAAAAATAGAATAGGGGTCTGGGTAAACTTACGTTTATTTTGACCGGACTGGCCCGTATTGATTTACCACCGTGGTGTCTTCACTCGGTTGGTATCACGTTATTGTGATTCGAAATACAGTGCAAATATACAATAAAAATTTGAATTTCCAAAACAGAAACGACTAGATTCAACTACCTACTGCGCCATTACCGTTTATAAAAACATCAGTCATTTGTAATAATAAATAGAAGACTTTGATAAATTTGAGTAATATTTACATTTTTCAACCTAGAAAACAATGAGCGTATTAAAATGAACTAAAAAATACTGTAAATTGGTTTCTGAATTAAAATTCAATTTTAAAACTGCAGTCAAAAGATACGCTACTATTATTCGAGGCCTAATGAAATTCTTTGTATAAAAACGTAAGTTTTTGTTTTAAAAAATGTCATCATTAAAAATATAAGATATGTCTGACCAAGCAAAATTCCAAAAAATGTTAGAAGTTCTTCTTTTACTAGACTGTAGGTATGGACGAACCATTTTAGAAATTTCAGAACGCTTCGGAATTTCACAACGAACAGTTTATAGGTATCTGGATACTTTTAGGCAAGTTGGTTTTGTGCTTGTGAACACAAACGGGTATTTGAAAATAGATAAAAGCAACTCATCGGTTCAGGATATAGGGAATCTACTTCATTTTTCTGAAGAAGAAGCATTTATATTAAGTAAAGCAATTCATAGTATTGAAAACACTACTGAACTAAAAGAAAATTTGGTTAAAAAGCTTTACAGTTTATATGATTATGACCGAGTAATTCATGCGATTGCTAAAAAAGAGGAAAGTGAAAACATTTACACCTTGCTACAAGCAATTAAACAACAGAAACAAGTTGTTTTGAAATCTTATAAATCAGGAAACAGTAAAAATATTCGGGATAGAATTGTAGAGCCTATCGATTTTACCATAAACTACACTGGGGTATGGTGTTATGATGTAGAGGATGGATTAAATAAAGTCTTTAAAACCTCAAGAATAGCTACGGTTTCGTTACTGGATACTTCATGGTTATACAAATTGAATCATAATAAAGGCATTATCGATATATTTAGAATTCAGAGTTTTAATCCAATTGCAATACAATTAAAATTATCAATTGTAGCTCATAATCTAATTTTAGAAGAATTTCCATTGTCTGAAAAATATTTGACAAAAATAAATGATGATGAATATCTTTTAGAGACCCAGGTGGGTAGTTATTTAGGTGTAGGTCGTTTTGTACTTGGATTGCCTTCTGAAATTCAAATTATATCACCACAAGCGTTTAAGGATTATATTTCTGAAAAACAATCCATTAAATTTTCATAGGAATAATTATAATTTGCCCCATATACCTTAATTGGTTGTAACATCATTGACTGTTTTTTTTAGTAATAAAAAGCTGTATTTTTCAATGTTCGAATCGTTATATTTACCTCCTCAAACCTACCATGATGAGATTATTGACTATTTTTTTTATGACG
>CALQBR020000077.1 GCA_943328865.2 Sphingobacterium thalpophilum | reverse complement strand
ATCAGTGAAGAGGCGCTACTTCCTGGTCAGACAAAAAACGTCAATTTTGAACGTGCCGAAACCAAGGCTATTAAGGCCATTCAGAAACATTCGATGAATATTGCCGGTACCGAAAAAAACCCCCAAATGGACGAGGCACATTTAATACTTGGTAAAGCCAGATATTATGACCAACGATTCATTCCGGCATTGGAAGCCTTCAATTACATCTTGTATAAGTACCCTAGTAGCGATAAGATTTATGAGGCTAAAATTTGGAGAGAGAAAACCAACATCCGGATGGAAAGAGAGGCCTTAGCGATCAATAATTTAAGGCGACTACTTAAAGATATCAATTTCAAAGACCAAATTTTTGCTGACGCCAATGCCATTTTAGCCCAGGCTTATCTTAATCTAGAAGTAAAAGACAGTGCGTTAATCAAATTAAAATTAGCGACTAAATTCACTAAAATTAAAGAAGAAAAAGCCCGTTATCGTTTTATTTTGGCCCAGATTTACGAAGAGTTAGGCTACAAAGACAGTGCTTATGCAACCTATCAATCGGTAATTGATAGGAAGCGAAAATCACCAAGGCAGTATGTAATCCAATCCCATGCTAGACAAGCCCAACAGTTTGATTTTGAAAAGGGTGACACGATTGTCTTTTTGAAAAAATTCGACAAGTTATTAAAAGATAGAGAAAACAGGCCTTTTCTAGATGTACTAAACCATCAAATGGGTTTGTTTTATGAGAAAAATAAGAAACCCGAAATCGCAATACAGTATTATAATAAATCCCTTAAGGCTAAATCTCAGGATGCCTATTTAATCGCTTCCAATTATCGCAATCTGGCCGAAATTTATTTTGACAAAGCCAAGTATTTAAAAGCAGGACAATATTTTGACAGTACGTTGGTTCAGTTAAATGCCAAATCAAGAGAATATAAATTCATTAAAAAGAAATCCGAAAATTTAGTCGATGTCATTAAATTTGAAGAAATCGCCAGACGCAATGATAGTATTTTGAATGTTGTTTCGTTGTCAGAAATAGACCGGGTTGTTTTTTATGAGAATTATATTACCAAATTAAAACAGGAAGAAGAAGTACAAAAAGCATTACTTAAAAAGGCTAAACCGAAAGTCATTACTCCAAATGAACCGGATTTACAACTAGGTGATTTTTCTCCTGACGGAGCTATGATGTTGCCACCAGGAAAGAACAATGACTTAGATAATTTTACGAAAACTAGCGATTTTTATTTTTATAATGCCAATACTTTGGCTTTTGGTAAGGAACAATTTAAGAAAAACTGGGGAGATAGGGCTTACAAAAATAATTGGCGCTTATCGGCTTCCAAATCCGATATGGATGCTGAGGTCATTGTACCCGACAATAAAAACCCAGCCGAAGCAGAAAATGGAAAAGAAGCACCGGTTGACGAGAAATACACCACCGCCTTTTATTTGGAACAATTACCAAAACAGCAAATGGCACTTGACAGTATTGCTAAGGAGCGCAACTTTGCTTACTATCAATTGGGCGTTATTTATAAGGAAAATTTTAAAGATTATCCATTGGCAGCAAGTAAACTAGAAAAACTTCTAAAAAATAACCCAGAAGAAAGACTGGTGTTGCCAGCGATGTATAATTTGTATAAAATTTACGAAATTATAGATAAAGAGCGCGCACTGGCAATCAAAACAAGGATGGTCACCCAATATCCAGATTCGCACTATGCTCAAATTCTGAACCATACAAATCCAGAAACCCTTGCTACAGTAAAAACGCCAGAGAAGACCTATACAGAATTGTTTAAATGTTTCGAAGCGGGAGACTATAGAACTGCTTATGCTGAAGTTGATGTTGCAATTGGTCAATATGCAGGGGATGAGATGGTACCTAAATTTGAATTATTGAAGGCCGATATTACCGGTAAGTTAAAAGGGATTTTGGAATACAATAAAGCACTCAATTATGTATCCATGCGTTACCCATACTATGACGAAGGAAAACAAGCCGAAGCTATTTTAGCCAAGAATACGGCCCTGTTAGCGCAATTAAAATTCAATGCGGAAACACCAAAATCATGGAAAATACTTTATAAAGTGGGGTGTAACGAGGCTATAACCACCAAAGAATTATTAGACAAAATCCGTAAATTTATATCAGACAGGTCATTTGATAAATTATCCGTCTCTAATGATGTTTTTGATATGACTGATAATTTTGTTGTGATTCACGGTTTAATTTCGGAGGAATATGCCAAATCACTTGCAAAAATACTAAAGAATCACAAAGACTATACAATCACTTTAAATCCAGTTGTGATCTCCAATTACAATTATAAAGTGGTTCAAATGAAAAAAAATATGGCAGACTTTTTAGCATTGCCACCAGTTGTGATTCCGACACCTACTGAAATCCCTACCCAAAATCAATTAGATGTTCCCGAAGTGGCTCCTACAGAGCAGGGAATCCAAGTCCCAGAATCAGATGTTCCCGAAGTGGCTCCGACAGAGGAGGGAATCCAAGTCCCAGAATCAGAAGAGAATGCAAATCCGGAAAATCCCATTTTACAAACCGAAAAACCTTAACGATGTTCGAAAAATCCCCAAAATCATATACCGATCTTTTAGGTAAAACCAACAGAATTGTAGAAGGAACCACTATCACTGGAGACATTGTCTCACCAGCTGATTTCAGGTTAGATGGCCATTTGGTTGGCAATTTCCAATCCAATGGAAAAATTGTCATTGGGCCTGCCGGCAGTGTGAAAGGCGATATTATTTGTCAAAATGCGGATATAGAAGGCCAATTCGAAGGTAAAATCGAAGTAATGGAACTCTTGAATGTCAAGGCGCATTCCAATATCAATGGAGCAGTAATTTGTGGAAAATTAGGAGTTGAACCAGGTGCAGCATTCAGTGCCACTTGTGTGATGAAAACAGAAATTAAAAGTATGGGCGCTAATGACGGACGATAAAAAATCCAACAATAAAAACACTTCAAAATGGCTGGCGCTAATTAATATTCCCATTCAAATGGGAGTCATTATTTTCTTGTTTTCTTATTTTGGAACCTGGTTGGATGAAAAGTATCCGAGTCCAAAAGTATATTATGTTAAAATATTAGTAGTGGTTGGCGTATTTTTATCTCTTTATAATGTGATGCGTCAAGTAAATGAAATTAACAAATCATCCGAAGAATAACGAATGAATTTTAAAATCTACAAACCCATTCTTGAACTAGTATTACTAGCGGTATTATTTTATATCGTCCACAATATTGGTTTTATTATTTTCGATTTTTCTTCAAATGCATCTGCGTTCCAATATTCTCTAGAACAACTCTATGGTTTCTTTTTACTGGCTTCTATTTTGCTTTTATTTATACTTATAAAAGTAAAGCAAGTCCATATAGATAATGTAGGTTATACATTCTTAATTGTAACGAGCCTGAAAATGGCGGTTTCTTACTTTGCCGTTCGGCCTATCTTGCAAGGTTCCTATCCTTATCAACATTCAGATAAAATTAATTTTTTCATAATTTTCATGCTATTTTTGGCATTAGAAACTACAATTACGATACGATTATTGAATAATAATCAATAAACAGTTAATAAACTATAAATTGAAATAAAAATAATAATCTTGTATCTTGGATTATTAATAAAAAATGTACATTTGCACCAAATTTTAGAAACGTAATAAATTAAGATATTTACAGGCATGGTGATTTCAAACAAACCAGTTAGATTAATATTAGCGACTTTAGTAGCATGTCTTTCGTTAAATAGTTTTGCAAATCCTACTCAGGATTCAACACAAGTTATTCAAGAAACACATCCCGTTACTACTACTCCAGCTCATGAAGAAAAACACGAGGAAGTACATGCTGAGCCTAGTGATGTGAAATCTAAAATTAAAGCCTTTGTAAATCATCACGTATTAGATTCACATGATTTTACTTTTTTCTCAGATGAGCTTCAAGGAAAGCATTATGGTTTTTCTTTGCCAGTTATTCTTTGGGATAATGGCGTGCAATTTTTCTCTTCATCAAAATTCAATCACGGAGAATCTGTTGCCGAATCAAATGGGAATTATTATGTAGTAAATCATCATGATGGTAAGATTTACAAAACTGATGCTACGGGAAAATTAAATGAAGAACATGGGCATCCAACGAATGTTAGACCACTAGATTTTTCAATCACAAAATCAGTATTGTCTATTATGGTTGTTGCCTTATTGATGTTTTTATTGTTTTCTAAATTGGCAAGGTCATATGCTAAGAATGGAGGAATTGCTTTTGGTTTCTCAAGAATATTTGAACCATTGGTATTGTACATTCGTGATGAAATTGCGATACCAAATATTGGAGAGAAACACTATAAAAAATACATGAGTTATTTGTTAACCATATTCTTCTTTATTTTGTTCTTAAACCTATTTGGTTTAACGCCACTAGGAATTAACGTTACTGGAAATATTACGATTACTTTTGGGTTAGCTATTTTAACCTTTTTAATTACCAATCTATCAGCAAATAAAAACTATTGGGGTCACATTTTTTGGATGCCAGGAGTGCCTAAATTAATGCGTGTTATTTTAGCGCCAATTGAGTTGCTAGGTATTTTTGTAAAACCGTTCTCATTAATGATTCGTTTGTACGCAAATATATTTGCAGGTCATATTGTATTAATGAGTATTATTGGTTTGATGTTTATCTTCAAAAGCTGGATAGGAAGTAGTTTGTCATTCGCACTTTCTTTTGTATTATCAATCTTAGAGATATTGGTTGCCTTCTTACAGGCGTATATTTTCACAATGTTGTCAGCTTTGTATTTTGGTTCGGCGAATGAAGAACACCACCACGAAGAAGCACATCATTAATAACTCAAACGTTTTAAATTCGAAAGTCATCAAGTTTATATTTAGAGATTAAGACCGTAGAATTAAGACTCAACAAAGAATGTTTAATTTTTAATATATTTATTATGGTAATTCCCAACATTGTAGGAGCAGGATTAATTGTTATCGGAGCAGGTTTAGGTATTGGTAAAATTGGTGGTTCAGCAATGGACGCTATTGCTCGTCAACCAGAAGCTTCAGGAAAAATCCAAACAGCGATGCTTATTGCTGCTGCGTTAATTGAAGGTATTGGTTTTGCTGCGATCTTCGCATCTTAATTAAAACTAAAAAACAATAGTTGCAACGGTTGGTTGTAACTATTGTTTTATTATTAAATTAAATATTATTATATAATCTAAAGTATGGAAAAGTTAATAAATCAATTTGAGTTGGGTTTGTTTTTCTGGCAAATTGTAATTTTTGTTGGGTTAATTCTTTTATTAAAAAAATTCGCTTGGAAACCAATTCTTGATGCGGTCAATGAAAGAGAACAAGGAATAAAAGATGCCTTACTTTCTGCTGAAGCGGCTCGTAAAGAAATGCAAGATTTAACTGCAGACAACGAACGCATCATACAAGAGGCAAGAATGGAACGTGATGCTTTGTTAAAAGAAGCGCGTGAGATGAAAGAAAAAATGATTGCTGATTCTAAACAAGAAGCACAAGTGCAAGGAGAGAAAATGATCGCTCAAGCAAAAGCGGCTATTGAAACTGAAAAAAATGCCGCTATGGCCGAATTGAAGTCTCAAGTTTCTACTTTGTCACTTAGTATCGCAGAGAAATTATTGAAAGACGAATTATCTAATAAAGAAGCTCAAACTAAATTGGTTGAGAAAATGTTAGGTGACGTAAAATTAAACTAAAATTATGTCAGGAACTAGAGCAGCAATTCGTTATGCAAAAGCAATCTTAGACTTAGCCGTTTCTTCTGAAAGCGCACAAGAAGTAAACCTAGATATGGTTTTGATTTCTGCAACTATCAAAGGAAACGCGGAATTGAGTAATTTTATTCAAAACCCAACTATTTCTGTTGCTGTTAAAGAAAGTGCTTTAATCGAAGTTTTCGCTGGAACGAATGGAATTACTAAAAAGTTTTTCCATTTATTGTTCGAAAACAAAAGATTCGAGATTCTTGAATCAATCGCATTGGAGTACAATAGATTATTTGATGTACTTAATGGTTTTGAAGTGGCGCATGTCACTACGGCTTTCCCAATGGATGCCCATTTAGAAGCGCAAGTTTCTGAGAAAATCAAAATGTTTTCAGATAAGAAGATTACCATTCAAAATACAGTAGATCCAGCAATCATTGGAGGATTTATTTTAAGAATTGGCGACAAGCAATACAATGCGTCATTAGCCAACAGATTACAAGTTTTAAAAAGAGAATTAAGTAACTAGTTTTATTACACATTTAAGTGTCTAAATTATAAATTAAGATGGCGGAAATCAAACCTGCTGAAATTTCAGCAATATTAAGAAAGCAAGTAGAAGGTTTTGAATCTGGCGCAACGCTAGAGGAAGTAGGAACAGTACTTCAAGTTGGAGATGGTATTGCTCGTGTTTACGGGTTATCAAATGTTCAATATGGTGAGCTTGTTGAATTCGATAACGGATTAGAAGGAATCGTTTTGAACCTGGAAGAAGATAATGTTGGGGTGGTACTTTTAGGACCATCAACAGGAATCAAAGAAGGTTCTGTTGCTAAAAGAACGCAACGTATTGCGTCTCTAAAAGCAGGAGAACAAATGATCGGTCGTGTGGTAAACACCCTTGGTTTCCCAATTGATGGAAAAGGACCAATCGGAGGTGATTTATACGAAATGCCTTTAGAAAGAAAAGCACCGGGAGTTATCTTCCGTCAACCCGTAACTGAACCATT
>CALQBR020000076.1 GCA_943328865.2 Sphingobacterium thalpophilum | reverse complement strand
ATTACATCGTTAGCGTAATTCGCGTTCTTTTAGAAGGGCATTATAATTTAATATTGATAATCTCATCAATTCTAGTGGTGTAACATTTAGAAAGTCTTTCCTGTTTCATTTTCCACTGTCTGCCAAGAGATTGATTGGCAAACTTGACTTTATTAGTGCCATAACTGCTATTCATTTTATCAATAACGCCCATTAGCGGTTGGTGTTTTGGGTTTGAACTATTGAATAAAGACAACTGTGTTTCATTGTTTGGCGTTAACCCCATTACGACAACGCCTGCTTTTTTATAGTGGTATCCTTCTCTGAAAATGGCTTTCAATCCGATTTGAGCATAATGGTTTAATTCTATGGTTGAATTGGTAGGAAAGTCGGTGTTGATGACAATGCTTCTGGAATATTGTGGCTGGTCTTTGCGAAAATAGTTCGTTTGAACAAAAACCAGTATCATATTGCAATGGCTGTTTTGCTTTCGTAATTTTTCGGAGCAGGAAGCGGTAAATGTTGCAACTCTTTCGGACAGGTCTTCCTGTTTGGTCATTGCTTTTTCAAATGAGCGTGTGGTAGCAATCGTTTTTTTGGATTTTGGTTCCTCTAAATCTAAGGTAGGCTTGCCTTCCAATTCGTGTTTTAGTCTTAAACCCACTACCGACAACTCTTTACGAACCCACTCGTCTGAGAGTAGTGTAAATTGATACGCATTGAAGACATTCTTGGCTTGCAATCGCTTGGCGTGTTTTCTTCCAATGCCCCAAACGTCTGCTATCTTAGTCCATTTTAGGGCTTTAATTCTTTTTTCTTCCTGGTCTATAAAGTAAACACTTTGGGTTCTTTCGGGGTATTTCTTAGCTATTTTATTGGCTACTTTGGCTAATGCTTTGGTTGGGGCAAAACCGATGCTTACCGGGATGCCTGTTCCTTTTGTAACGGTTCGCTGCATATCTAATCCGATTTGCTGCAAATCAAATAAATCAAAACCTTTGAATTTCAAGAAAGCTTCATCAATACTATAGATTTCAATCTCTGGGGTATATCGCGTTAGAATATTCATCACTCTTGAACTCATATCGCCATATAAAGCATAGTTTGAAGAATACACAAAAACCTGATTGGCTTCAAAGAGTTGTTTGTACTCAAAAGCTGGAGCCCCCATGGGAATGCCTAAGGCTTTGGCTTCATTGGAACGCGCAATCACACAACCATCATTATTAGAAAGAATCACCACGGGTTTGTTTCTTAAATGAGGTTCGAATGCTCTTTGACAAGAAGCATAGAAGTTGTTGCAATCGACTAAAGCGAACATTTTATAGCGTAATTAGTGAATAGTGTTTCTCTTGATAGGTTGTCTTTTTAAAAGAATTTTATAGCATTTATCACAATGCCCCAAATGATGAAGTCGTTTTCGGAGGTCACTTTTATGGGTTGGTAATTTTCATTTTCGGCAATGAGCCAAACGACCTCTTTCTCTATTTTAATTCTTTTTACCGTGAATTCCCCATCGATTTGGCATACGGCTATTTTATTATCTTGAGGTTCTAAACTTCGGTCAATAACAAGGAGATCGCCATCATTAATGCCAGCATTTTTCATAGAGTGCCCTTTGACCTTTGCGAAAAAAGTAGTGTCTTTATTTTTGATTAACTCCTTATTCAGATCAATCGAAAGCTCAATAAAATCATCTGCTGGAGAGGGAAAACCGGCGCTGATGCCTGCGTCAATATAAGGCAATTGTAATGTGGTGGAATAATCCGGGAAATAGAATTCTAGTTTGGAGGTGTGATGTAAACTTCTCAATTTCATATTACAAAATTAGATAAGTAAAGTTTCATTTTTAGCAAAAGGCTCCAAAATAGTTATTAACGAAGATGGTCGTCGCCGAGTGACTTCTACAAACATCGGTTTAAAACTCGCCGTCGTTTGTATCTTGAATGCAAAGGCATTGACTAGTTTGTTATATTTGTATTAAAATAAATATAAAAATGAAAACTAATAACTCTCTTACGCAATTGAGCATTCTAATATATTTTGTTATTGTTTTTAGTTTTCCAATTCTAATAAATACCAATAAAATGTATGCTCAAGATCTAAAATTTGGAAATCAAATTTGGGCAACAAATAATTTGGATTTAAAAAAATTTAGAAACGGAGACGCCATTAAGCAAGCGCAATCAGATGAAGATTGGGTAGAAGCAATGCAAAATAAACAGCCTGCTTGGTGTTATAGTGAAGATATTGATGATAAGTTAACCCAACAAATTTTGTATAATTATTATGCGATCATTGACCCTAGAGGATTAGCGCCTGAGAGCTGGAAAATTCCTAACAACAGCGATTGGTTATCATTAATAGATTTTTTTGGAGGCACTCAAAAAGCATTTAGTAGTTTCAGAATGGAAAACAGTCTCTTTCATTCAGAGGTGTTTTCAGGGTATCGAACAGTTCAAAATGATACGCAAACTGCTAATGGTAAAACGACAATACTTAATAGTAGAGCTGTAATTTTTCCTGAAACAAGATGGTGGGCTAAGGATGAATTAAATAATGAATTAACAAAATACATGATGCTTGCCATTGATGATGTTGGGGAAATTTATTCTGGGGAAGGTGATAAAGGAATGGGGTGCTCGGTCCGCTGTATTAAAGAATGATAAAAAAGTTGAATTGTTTTTGGTTCAATGAATCTCCCTCATTTTAACTGGAATCAATAGCCCTAATTTTTATAGAAATTAAAAACGAACCTTTTTAAGGGTTGACTAATTGCAAAATGTGTGGTTTTTGTTTGTGTCTCCAGTTTGGACATGAGAATTTTTCTCTCATAAAAAGTTAAGAAACTTATTTTGTTTAATCTATTGCAAAACATGAATACTATCTAAAAAAAACCAATTTAGATTGTTTGCATACATAATAAATCAAAAAGGTAAGTTTATAATGAAAAGTTCAAAAAATGCCGTTTCAATAATTTGATAAGTAAAATAGACAGCTACAAGTAAGACAACAAACAATATTAATGCAAATACACCAGCACCTTCACCTCCTGCTCTAAAAAGAGCTGAAAACAATAAAGGATAAACGACAAAAAGTACAATTAATCCTAATATGGATATAACTATTATTCCCAAACTATCGGCCCAATTTAAGGTAAAAAAACTAATTGCTTTTCTATCGGTTAATTTTGAAGAGAAGTATACTTTTTTGATACTACTGTTTTCTTCAAAATAAAATCCTTTTCTCCAATTTGAGTTTTCATAATTATCATCCATTAGGAGTTCATCACCATTTTCTAGTTGACCAATCACATTGTGCTTTTTTCCTGGACCAGATTTAAGATTTAATTTTTTAACTAAAATACTTAAAATTTTATCATTTGCATGACTTTTTGCCAATTGACCTATTTTTAAGTTTATTAGAATCCGTTTTGAAAATCAGATAGTAATTGCAGTATGAAAAACAGTTTACTTCACAAGACGTTTATTGAAGTATAGAACTGTATTTCTAGATGAAAATAGGAAAAAGAAGGTTTCTTTCACAGCTTTGCGAAGAAGCGGATTTTGAAGCACTAAACTCTATGCCAGCAATGAACTTGAAAATAGCACAACGCTTCATTTAAGCACTGAAACTGTTTTTTTTGGCAAACGCGACCTGTTCATCACATGAAATATGGTTTTTTATTTTACTGGCTGACCTTAAAAAATATCGCTCTATTGTTTCGAATTTTCGACGAGATTCAACTGTTCTTGGATTTTTTGCTTTCCAAAGTTGTAAAACTCGCTACTCATATTCTTTTTATTCTGTTCTATTTTAGCGTCGCAAAAAACAAAATATGCTTTTGCTTTATCACGAAAACCTATAGCAAAATATAGCTTCCCAGTCTCAAATATGGCAAACAAATCATCGCTGTCTTTTATTGAGTTGTCTAATACCTTATCAAAAGTTAACATTAATTTTCGTGCATCCTCCACTAAGTTAAATTGCAGATAAATGGATGCTATTCGGTGTAATTCTTCTTTTTTAACAGTATTCCCATCTAATATTTCCATCCTTTTTAAATGATTAACAAGGCTTTCCGAATTGAAAAACTGTTGCCTGAAGTAACCCTTAAAGGCGTTGATTATAGCTTGCTGAAAGACTGTTTGATGTGTTTCGGATTTAAAAACTTCTTTTTCAATTGTCATACTTGTTTTACGCTGCAACAGCGCATTAAAACGATCGGCGCTTTCAACCCATTTATCTCCGGAAAGTGTTTGACAAGTGTAATAATAAATTGTTGACTGACTTAAACTACTGTTATCGTTTAAGCTATTAATTAATTGGCCTCTATCGAAATTTATATTTGCATCGATAGAAAATATTGCGTCAAACATGGTTGGCTTTGCAAGTAAATTGTAGTTTAAAAAAGTACCACCGTTTGAATAACCAATTCCAATTTTGAAAGGCAATACGCGGTATTTCTTTTCGATGAAAGGCATTAGTTTTTGCTCAATGTAATCGCTAAAAATTGAAGCTCCTCCCAACTGTCCTGCAAGTTCCTGAGCCGTTTCAGAGAATTTATTTTCGGGTAAAAAGTCATAGTTTCGGTTAATGGAAGAAATACCTACAACAATCATGGGTCGAATTCCGTACGATTGAAATACCAAGGTGTTATGCACCGCATCGAAAAACTCACGTGACTGAGCATCCAGCACATATATAACTTCAAATTTTCGATTCAAATCGGCATATTCAGCTGGGGTATAAATTAAAACTTCATGATTCCCCAATATTTTACCACCCGAGATATTAATCGTTTCAATTTTTTGTGCATTAATAACATTGAACATTAATAATGCAAGAATACTCAAATTCAAATATTTCATGATATTTTTTTTAATAGTTACTTATGATATTTATTCATTTTCTAATTTTGGTGATAGTTTTATAATTGCTTGTAACGTTTTCGTTCTAAGCAACGGTTTGATTTTAAACTGTGGCTTGCCGAAATGTTATTAACAAAGATAACTGTTAATTGGACTTTTGCAAAGCGAAAATAATTGTCTTGCGAAGCGACCGCTTTAGTAAAAGCTTTGATGTCTTCCTAACTGTTGCTTAGCGGGTGTTATAACCTAGGCCGCTACACCCTGTTTTTTTGTCGGTGTCTGCATGCACCTAGTTTTTAATTTCTCATTTCTTTAAAGTCTGACCTTATAAGTTGTTCATGTCTACGTATTGTTACGATTCCGAAGTCTGGATGAAAGAACAAAATATTTTCATGCTCAAAAATATACGCATGTAAATCTCGAACTCTGCTTTAGCAGATATGGGGACATAGAAGAATACCTTAAACGTGGTAAATATTGCAATCTAAATGTGGGTATAATTTTAAATACCGCCAGTATTTCAGGCAGTGTTCATAAGTCCCATAATTTAGAGATAGGGGAAGGGAATCAGGATTAAAATGATTCTTCCTATTCTAAGTTAGAAAGAGAAATTCGGGGCTTAATAATTGGATTAGAATAAAAGCGGAGAAATCCCCTAAGGTAATTAGTAGACTAAAGAAAGATTTTTTAGTTTTATTGAAAAAGTATGATTTGTTAAAAACAAAGAAACAAATTAGTGAGAAACTAGAAAATAAGTTCTCCGAATTAATTGAAATTGATACCTATAAAAATATAGCATAGGTAACAAATGTCTATTATAAGACAAGTAACAAACCCACGGCTTTGGTGGGTTTTCTTTATTATTAATAACCGATAAGTTGATTTTTATAAACTGATTAATATTTCAGGTTGATAATTAAATCATTTTTTCTCCCACTCTTTGGCTAGTCTTTTGTCTTTGGTAATTCCTAGTCCTTCTCTGTAAATTTTGGCAACATCATACTTAGCTGCAATATGACCTAATTCAAATGCTTTTTTAAACCATTCTAAGGCTTTTGGATAATTAAACGATTTAAAGTATGCACTTGCCAAATAATAAGCACCTACTTCTGATATTTTAAAGCTTTTAACGTTTATTGCTTTTTCAAACCACAATACAGCTTGTCCATTATCCTTTGCTACGCCTTGACCATCATAGTACATAGATGCAATATTATTCATTGAATCTGCATCTCCTTTATCTGCTGCCTTTTTAAACCATCTCATGGCTTCATTGTAATCTTGACTGACACCATAACCGGAGTAATACAGATATCCTGCTCTAGTCATTGCAACTGTATATCCTTTATCCGCGGCTTTTTTATACCAGTTCAAAGCTTCTTTATAATCTTGACTGACACCCAATCCGTTAGAATATAAATCTCCTAAATTTAACATCCCATACCTATTTTCTCTATTTGCGGCTTCTTTATACCATTTTAGCGCTTCATTGTAATCTTGACTGACACCAGAACCATAATAATACAAAATTCCCATTTCAGCCATTGCAGATGTATGTCCTTTATCAGCTGCTTTTACATACCAGTTCATGGCTTCATTAAAATCTTTACTAACTCCCCTACCATCCTGATATAAAGCTCCAATATTATACATCGCACATGCATCTCCTTTATCTGCTCCCTTTCTGTACCAGTTCATGGCTTCATTGTAATCTTGACTAACTCCCAAACCTTTTTTGTACATATTTCCAATATCACGCATTGCCCATGGATTGTCATTTTCAACTGCCTTTTTAAACCAATTTAAAGCCTCTTCGTAATTTTTTGCATTCTGTGCAGCATTACCAGATATACATTCCTTATTTTGAGACCATTTTAAAGTTTTTTGTGATAGTATTACCTTTTTTTCGATATCAGTAACTTCTCTTATTTTTTGCAAATCAACATCTTGAGAATGGCTGT
>CALQBR020000075.1 GCA_943328865.2 Sphingobacterium thalpophilum | reverse complement strand
TTTCTTTCCGCTTGGGACAAAAAGGACAAAAATGTTTATTTATTTAATTTTGAAATACTATTCCGCTTTATCTAAAAAATCTTTAATCCTAGTCACATACTTGTCAAAAAATGATTCTCTAATTATCTTTTCTGTTGACTTTCCTGGGATTGCCATTTCTTGTACTTTATTTGGAACTTGGTTTAGATTTGTTTCTTCTATCTCAGCAACAGTATCTGGCACAATTGGAGTAACTTCAACAACAGGAGCCTTGTAAACTGGTTTTTTATCTGGTTCTGGAAGCGCTATTTTTACCGCGCTTTGCGTTTTATTTTCAAGACTATTCATCACTAATCCAACTGCAGTAGCATATAAGGGACTAGAAATTTCCTCGTCAGAATTTCCTGCCAAATGCTCATTTGGATAACCAATCCGGGTATCCATCCCTGTAATGTATTCTACCAATTGCTTAATGTGATTCAATTGTGCACCACCACCCGTAAGTACGATTCCAGCAATCAATTTCTTACGTGGATCCTCATGTCCGTATGCTTTTATTTCTACAAAAACCTGCTCTATAATTTCTACAACACGGGCGTGAATTATTTTAGACAAATTCTTCAATGAAATCTCTTTAGGATCTCTTCCTCTAAGCCCTGGAATAGAAACAATTTCATTGTCTCTGTTTTCTCCTGGCCAAGCGGAACCAAATTTAACTTTCAAAAGTTCGGCTTGTTTCTCAATAATAGAACAACCTTCCTTAATATCTTCTGTAATTACATTGCCTCCAAAAGGAATCACAGCAGTATGACGAATAATACCGTCTTTAAAAATCGCTAAATCCGTAGTGCCTCCACCGATATCAATCAAAGCGACACCCGCTTCTTTTTCTTCTTGGCTTAAAACGGCATCTGCAGAAGCTAGCGGCTCTAAAGTCAATCCTGACAATTCAATTCCAGAACTTTGGATGCATCTTCCCACATTTCTGATAGAAGAAGCTTGACCAACCACTACATGAAAACTAGACTCTAATCTTCCGCCACACATTCCAATAGGTTCTTTAATTTCAGATTGCCCGTCGATTTTAAATTCTTGTGGCAAAACATGAATAATCTCTTCCCCTGGAAGCATCGCTAATTTATGGACTTGATTAATTAACAAGTCAATATCTTTATTGCTAATTACTTCTTCAGCATTGCTTCTACTAATATAATCACTGTGCTGAATACTTCGAATATGCTGGCCCGCAATACCTACCACAACATCTTTAATTTTGTATCCCGAAACAGCTTCGGCATCTTGAACAGCTTGCTGAATCGACTGAATCGTTTGCGTAATATTATCTACCACCCCTCTTTTCACTCCAAGACTTTTGGACTTTCCAATTCCCAAAATCTCTAATTTTCCATATTCATTCTTACGACCAATCATCGCAACAATCTTTGTTGTCCCTATGTCTAAACCGACTGCAATGTTCTCTTTTTCCATAACCTCCTAATTATTTTGTGCACACTACTTGCTGCGTAAACTTTAGATTTATTTTTTTGTAATGATATAACGAACTATCTAAAACTGCTTTTTGAAAAAAAGCTTTATAATTATTGAATTTCCGCTCCACATTAATCGTTTTTCCAAAATCAATTTCATAATCAAAATTTCTATTCATCATTTTCAAACTCCCATTTGAAAAAATTTGGATCCCAACAATGTTTTTTCTTAAAAAATCATCATCGAAAATAAATCGAAACAATTCATTTAATTTATCTGCGTTTTTCGCGTTAATTTCTCCAGAAACTAATGGTACTCGTGCTGTAAAATTCTCCGACAAAGGCATTTTACCCCCCTGATAATCAATATAAAAAGACCCCTGGTCGTCAATAACTCTTACTATAGGTGTCTTTTGTTTTACTATTGCTTTTAATACGCCGTCAACACTCACAAACACCTCCGATTTCTCGATCATATTGTGCTTATTGATTGCTTTTTCCAATGCATTCAAATCTAATTTATCTTTTCTTATCGTTTGCGCCTTTTTTTTATTTTCTATCAACAATTTATTAACCGTTTCAGAAGTCACAAAAAGATTTTCATCGCCAAGAAAATACACCACTGATTTTGTCAATTTTCTATCTGAATTTCGCTTTGCAGTGAATGAAAATAGAAAAATGACCGCCGTAAACATGAGCAGTAATCTTACATTTATCCAGATATCCAACCAATTAAATTTTCTCATTTAAAGCTGTTTTAATAGATTTCACTAAGGCACCAATATCACCCGCACCAATAGTCACAATTATTTTAGCATCACTTTGCAAAATAGTCTCAATTAGATCCGATTTTGGGACTAGTTTTTTATGTTGATTCGTCATTTTATTCATAAGCCAGGCTGAAGTCACTCCTTCCATGGGCAATTCTCGTGCTGGATAAATATCCAATAAAATGATTTCATCAAAATCAGAAAGACTTTTGGCAAAATCATCCGCAAAATCTTTGGTTCTGCTAAACAAATGCGGCTGAAAAATAGCCAACACTTTTTGATTTGGATACAATTCCCGAACAGCTTGATGCACTGCATTGATTTCGGTAGGATGATGGGCATAATCATCTATATAAACCAAATTCTCTTCTTTAATTTGATACGAAAATCTTCTTTTTATTCCTTTAAAGGATTTTAGTGCCTTAGCAATAGCATCTGTTGGCGTTCCAAAAGTTTTGGCCATGGCCAAAGCCATCAGAGCGTTCATTAAATTATGTTTCCCTGGCAAAGCAAATTGCAAATCCAGAATTACTTCCGTTGGAGTTTGCACATCAAAAACATACTGACTGTTTTCAATTCTAACATTAAAGGCTTTGAAGTCAGCTTCTTCATTTACCGCAACAGAAATACCAGCTAAGGGTAATTCTTTAGTGATAAAAAGTTTGTTTTTATCTTCCACTTTAGCAGCAAATTCAATAAACGAAGCTTCTATGGCATCACTATCTCCATAAATATCCAAATGATCTGCATCCATAGAGGTAATACAAGCAATATCTGGATGCAAATGCAGAAAGGAACGATCGAATTCATCTGCTTCAACAACGGTAATCGTTTTCCCGTTGCCTATTAGATTTGAATTGTAATTTTCAACAATTCCGCCCAAAAAAGAAGTCACATCGGCTCCACTTTCGTATAAAATATGACCTAAAATACTTGAGGTCGTTGTTTTACCATGCGTACCAGCAACAGCAAAACAAAAAGTGTCTTTGGTAATGATCCCCAAGACTTCAGCTCGTTTCTTTACAACATAATCTCTTTCTAAAAAGTAATTCCACTCTGAATGATGGATCGGTACTGCTGGTGTTATAATAACCAACGTATTTTCAATATAAAAATCAGACGGAATTAAAGCGATACTATCTTCAAAATGAATCGTAATCCCAATTTCTTGCAATTCTTTAGTCAGTTCCGTTTCTGTTTTATCATAACCCGAAACATTCTTCCCGATGGTTTTAAAATAGCGCGCCAAAGCGCTCATTCCAATTCCTCCGATTCCTATAAAATAGACGTTATGTATTTGGCTTAGATTCATTGTAATATAAAAATTGAGAGACTAGATTGAACCGATTATTTTTTCGATCTCATCTACAATCTCTTTTGTTGCGTTTACTTTTGCTAACTTTTTGATATTTTCGGACAGTTCTTTTTGTAAATTTTCATTAGAAATCAAATCATTGAAAACAGTACTGAATTTTTCATCCAATTCACTTTCTTTGATCATTAGACCTCCTTTTTTATCTAAAATGGCTTGAGCATTTTTAGTTTGATGATCTTCGCTAACATTTGGAGATGGAATAAAAATTACTGGTTTCCCAACCACACATAATTCTGAAACCGATGAAGCGCCAGCGCGTGAAATCACAACATCAGCAGCCGCATATACCAAATCCATTCTATCAATAAAAGATAAAACCTGTATATTTTTGTTCTCACTAAAATGTTTGTAATCTTCAAAATACAGCTTGCCACATTGCCAAATCACCTGTATATTTTGATCGGAAAAAGCTGCAATTTCATTTGCAATCAATTGATTGATTCTTCTCGCACCAAGACTACCCCCAAGCACTAAAAGTGTTTTTTTATTCGCGTCCAAATTAAAGTAGCGAATGGCTTCCTCTCTTTTGCTATCGATAGCAATTAAATCCTGACGTATTGGATTCCCAGTAAGAATCATTTTCTCTTTTGGAAAAAATGACTCTAAATTATCATACGCCACGCAAATCTTACGGGCTTTTTTAGCTAATAATTTATTAGTGATTCCAGGATAAGAATTTTGCTCCTGAATTACCGTTGGAATGCCTGCCATTGCAGCAGCTTGCAATAATGGACCGCTCGCAAATCCACCAGTTCCAATAACAACATCAGGTTTAAATTTACGAATTATTGCTCTTGATTTTAACAAACTACTTACTAATTTTATTGGGAAAAGCGCATTATCAAAAGTCAATCTGCGTTGTAACCCTGCAATCCAAAGCCCCTTTATCGCATAACCTGCTTGAGGTACTTTTTGCATTTCCATTTTGTCTTGAGCCCCTACAAAAAGAAATTCAGCGTCAGGAAAACGAGATTTTAATTCATTGGCGATAGCAATTGCAGGATAGATATGTCCTCCTGTACCGCCGCCACTTAATATGAATTTTAAATTTTTCATTTTCTACTTATTTAGAACCGCATTCATTGGGTTATCAGTTTTGTCTTCTATTGAATAATCCCCTTCTACCGTATTTTCTTCTTCAATTTGTTTATCAATCAATCGCTGAAGCACTTCGTCTCTTGTTTGTTTCTCTTTAAGCTCTTGAGCCACTTCTTCGTCTTTTTTGGTCACACTGATAATAATGCCAAGGGAAACACAAGTCATCCAAATAGAACTTCCACCACTACTAATCAGCGGCAAGGTTTGTCCGGTAACCGGCAACAACTCTACGGCAACCGCCATATTAATCAAGGCTTGAAAAATCATAGGAAATCCTAACCCAACCACTAGTAATTTTCCGAAAATGGAATTGCTTTTGTGTGCAGCCACTATAAATCTAAAAAACAACAACAAGTACAAGGCAAGCACCGCTAAACCTCCTGCCAAACCATATTCCTCGACAATTATAGCGTATATAAAATCGGAAGATGATTGTGGTAAAAAGTTTTTTTGGACACTTTTACCAGGACCTAGTCCATAGATTCCTCCAGAGGCAATCGCCGTTTTGGCAAGATCTATTTGATAATCATCTTTATCAGGCTTGTCTGTTGTAAAGTTTTCAATTCTACTGGACCATGTTCCAACACGGCTAAAAAAACGAGATTCTGGGAATGCTTTAGAAAGCATGACGAAAAACAAAAAAAATACAATTCCAGAACCTATAATAAAACCGATATATTTCAATGGATATTTACCAACAAAAACCAACATAATCACCATTGAAAAAATCAGAGCTGTAGTTGAGAAATTAGCAGGTAGTATCAACATCAATGTAATAAAAACTGGCGTCCAAAGTTCCCAAAGAGACGATTGAAAAGTAACAGGAGTTTCACTTTTTTTGGACAAATACCGCGCTACAAAAACCATTAAAACAACGAAGGCTACCGTAGAAGTCTGGAAGGAAATCCCAATAAATGGTACTTTTATCCACCTACTGGCATTCGCCCCAGCAATAACAGTTCCTTTAAACAAGGTAATTGCCAATAAAACCCACATAAGTGGTAATGCAAATACAGAAATGGCTCTAAAATAATGAAAGGGCATATTATGAACCCAATAAATGATGAAAAAACCCATAACAATATGAGCGAAGTGGGTCAGCAAAAAACTAATCGTATTTCCAGTGCCATGATTTACATAAGCCAAATTACTACTTGCACTAAAAACGGGCATAAAAGAGAATAGAGCCAATAGCGCCACGAATGACCAAATGCCTTTATCTCCTTTTAATTTGCTAATTAGCTCTTTCATTTGGGTGTTTTTTGAATTTACTTTCGAATCCGTTTACTATAGATTTTGAACAGCTGCTTTAAACTGTCGGCCTCTATCTTCATAATTTTCGAATAAATCGAAACTAGCACATGCTGGAGACAACAAAACAGTATCTCCCTTTTCTGTTAAGCGTTGAGCCATTCTAACAGCATCATTCATATTGGATGCTTCTACCATTATATCAACCACATTTCCAAAAGCATCAATTATCTTTTTGTTATCGACTCCTAAACAAATAATGGCTTTTACTTTTTCGTGCACTAAAGACATCAATTCATTATAATCATTCCCTTTATCAACCCCTCCAACAATCCAAACCGTAGGGGCATTCATACTGTCTAAAGCAAAAAAAGTAGCATTGACATTGGTCGCCTTAGAGTCATTGATATATTGTACATTTTGAATTTTCAATACTTTTTCCAAACGATGTTCAACCCCTTGAAAGTTAGACAAACTTTCACGAATAGTTGCTTTGCGAATTTGCATCAATTTAGCCACAGCGGTTGCGGCCATAGCATTCTTCATATTGTGCTTTCCTTCTAGTGCCATGTATTGTGTTTCCATATCAAATTCGATTTCGTTGAGCTTAACTTCCATAATATTGTCTTTTATAAATGCTCCTTTTTCAAAAGTCTTTGTGAGTGAAAAAGGGATTAATTGCGCTTTTGTTTTATTGTGCTCCAGCCATTCTGAAATAGCTACATCATCAGCATCATAGATTAAAAAATCTTCATCGGTTTGATTCATCGTAATTCTAAATTTCGCCGCAATATAATTTTCATATTTATATTCATACCGATCCAAATGATCTGGACTAATATTGGTGATAATTGCAATATGTGGTTTGTAA
>CALQBR020000074.1 GCA_943328865.2 Sphingobacterium thalpophilum | reverse complement strand
TAGCGCCGTCCAAGAGGGTCGAAATATAACCTTGGACCGTAAACAAAGGGGTTTTGAGCTCGTGAGAAACATTCCCAAGAAACTCTCTTCGGTACTCCTCTCTCACTTTTAGGGTTTCTATTTCTAGTTTTTTATCGGTAGCAAATTTCTTTACTTGACGGGTAAGTGTCGCCATATCAGTCGTAATGGGTTGGTTTCTAAAAGTAGAAGATTCCAACAGAGAAACATCATCGTATATCTTTTTAACCTTTTTATAGATAAAACGTTCCACGCGATATTGAATCACAAAAAATGAAAAAAAAGCGATGCAAAAGGCAGCAGTAAGAGAGAATGGAATAGAAAAGGTGAAAAACAAATGAGTCAGAACCCCTAATATCACGGAAGAAAACAGTGTAATATAAAGTGTCGATTTTATAGCAAAACGATAGGTTCTTCTAAAATTTATTGTCATTTACACTTCAAACTTATATCCAACTCCTTTAATGGTTTTAAAAAAATCATCTCCAATTTTTTCACGCAACTTCCTGATATGAACATCAATAGTTCTTCCACCTACAATAACGTCATTCCCCCAAACTTTATCTAATATCTCTTCTCTTTTGAATACTTTACCAGGCTTTGATGCCAATAGGTAAAACAATTCAAATTCTTTTCTTGGTAAAACAATTTCGAGATCATCTTTGATAATCTTGTATTCCTCACGATTTATTTCTATCCCTCCAACATTCAAAGTTTCAGCGTTTTGTTTCTCTTCACTTTTCAATCGACGCAATAATGCTTTCACTTTACTGACAAGCAATTTAGGCTTTATGGGTTTATTGATGTAGTCATCTGCCCCAGCATCAAATCCTGCAACTTGAGAATAATCCTCATTTCTAGCAGTAAGAAAGGCGATCATCACATTGTTTAATTCAGGGATTTTCCTAATACTTTCACAAGCTTCCATCCCATCCATTTCTGGCATCATTACGTCCATGATGATAAGTTGAGGCAATTCGCTTTTCGCCTTAGCCACAGCCTCTCTACCATTGGCAGCAGTAACAATCTGGTATCCTTCTTGCAATAGGTTATAACCCACAATTTCCAGAATATCTGGTTCATCATCCACTAATAAGATTTTTATGTCTTTCTTTTTCATAATGAGCATAAATGTATTTGTCTCGTTAATTTTGTTGGTCTTGGGGATTTGATCATTACCAAATACGCTGTAAATGTAAAGATAAAACAATAGGATGAAAACTTTGTAAAGGTAGTTAACGGTAATTTAATTTGTTAACATTTTAGTAATGTTTAGAAAACTATATCATAACAGCTGAATAATCCAAAATTTACACTACAGTTGTTACTTTTGCACGAAATAAAACCATTCCCAAGATGAAATTTAGATTCCTATTTATTGCGTTATTCGTTGGTTCAATTGCATTTGCACAAAATAAAGGCACCTTATCAGGTGTGTTAACAGACAAGGAATCCAATAATGCGACTTTACCTTTTGCCAATATTGTGATTAAAGGAAAAGGGATAAGTACTTCTTCCGATGCGGATGGAAAATACAGCGTCAATTTAGAACCGGGAAATTATGTCGTACAATTTAGTTTTTTGGGCTATGAGAATATAGAAGCTCCTTTTACTATTGTGGCTGGCGAAACCACCACTATAAATAAAGCGATGGGATCTGGAAGTTTCCAATTGACAGATGTAGTGGTTACCTCAAAAAGTGGGAGTCGCGAAAAAGAAAGCGCTTTACTATTAGACCAGAAGAATGCGGTGGAAATCAAGCAAAGTATTGGTGCGCAGGAAATGGCACGAAAAGGGGTAAGTGATGTAGAGGAAGGGTTAACCAAAATTACTGGAATATCTAAAGTTGATGGAAGAGGGCTCTTTGTTAGAGGTCTAGAGGATCGTTATAATAATTTATTGATTAATGATTTACAAGCGCCTTCTAATAGTCCGTTCACTAAGATTATTCCTTTGGATTTATTTCCAACAGATATTGTAGGGGTATTAAACGTATACAAAACATTCAACCCAAATATTCCTGGAGATTTTGCAGGTGCCACAGTAAATATTGAAACCAGTCAAGCAAAGAGTATCACCAAATTAAATCTTGGCTTTGGCTACACGACTGCAAATAATGGTTCAGAATTTTTAATTCATAGCGATGCTAATAACACCCAAGGATTATTAGGTTTTAATGGCAGTGACAGAAAATTAAGCGCTGCCTTTGGAGATGTCCCATCAGGAAAGAAATTGACACCTCAACAATACAATGACATCTACAAAAACAATACTTGGAATGTGGATGAAATTTCGAGTCCTATAAATTCAAGTGTTGGTTTTATACATGCCGAGAAAATAAGTCTAAAAAACAACGATAACATTAACTACATTCTATCTTTAAATTCAGAAAACAAATACATCATTAGAAAAGGAGTAAATAGAACCTTCATCCTGGGGGCAGGTGATTATGACAACAATTTCAAACAAGAAACTTACAATTACCAAACCTCAACATCTGCATTAATAGGACTAAAATACATCAATAATAGATTTGACATTGCTTCAAATACTTTCTATCTGAAGTCGACAGATACTAAAATTCAAGACCAACTTGGATATACCGCAAATCAGTCAAGCAATCCAAACATTTTAATCCGAACTAATCAATTTGATCAAACGGATTATCTTAATTCTCAACTTTTAGGTAATTTTAAAATTACCTCTGACGAAAAACACTCCCTTAAGGCAGGTGGCTCTTTTGTGAAAACTGGTTACCAACAACCCGATAGGAAATTTATAATTGGGGAAAAAGTAAGTGACACCGAAATTAACATGTCTTATGGAGGAAATAATTTAAACAGACAATATTTAGACATAAAAGGAAACTATTATGTATCAGGTTTATTAGAATATAATTTGAAATTTAAAGAACATTCAAATGGAAAATCGGATAAATTCGCAATTGGATATAATGTATTTAACAACAATTTGAGCTCAATTTATAGAATTTTTTCTGGACAAAGATCTATAAACAAAAACTACACCGCCTCTCTTAACAATATCAATCAGAATATTGTTGACGATGTTAACAATGGGATTGTTTTTGTAAAAGAAGAATCGAATTCTGATTACAGAGTTAATTTTAATCAAATTGTAAATGCTGGATATGCGAATGTGTTTTTTAATATTGGAAGCAAAGTAGAATTAAATGGTGGACTTAGAGCAGAAAGCTCGAATCGCGTTATTAAATACCGTCCTATTGGTTCTATTATCAATGGGGTATATAAAGAAATTAACGAGGACAAATTAGTGGTTTTACCATCAGTGAATGCAAAATATGAACTAACTGATAAAAGTAATATTCGTTTTAGTGGATCGGTAACAAATACAAGACCTATTACAATGGAATTATTGCCTATTCAATACATCAGTCCTGACGGAACCTCGAAATTAGGGAATCCAAATTTAAAGAATAGCGAGAACTACAATCTTGATTTTAAATATGAATTATTCCCTAGCAATAGTGAATTATTGGCGGTGGGAGTTTTTGGGAAACAAATTCAGAACCCAATAGAGACTGTATTCAAAGGAGGAGCTGGCGGAAGTGGCCAATTAATAACTTATGTAAACTCTAAAGAAGCTACGTTATTTGGCGCAGAAATTGAGTTTCTACTCCAACTTAAAAGAATCTCTAAATCCCTATCAGACTTTTCATTTGGACTAAATACTTCCCTGATGAAAACAAATGTGAATGTGGAATACGGATCGAGTTCTTTAGAAAACAATCCTAGCAGAAGACTTCAAGGTGCTTCGGAATGGGTTGTAAATTCTGACTTGAAATACGACTTTGAGTTTGCTAAAGATATGAAAAACACTATTTCTTTAGTTTATAGTGTCTATGGAGACCGGATTTATGCCGTTGGTACTGCAGGAACAGATCATATTATAGAGAAACCCTTTCAAAAATTAGATTTTATTTGGGCTAGTAAATTATCCAAAAATTTTGATGTAAAATTGGCCGTAGATAACTTATTAAATCCAACCTATAAAAAAGAATTAGGCCAAGACAACAAAATTACAATAAATGAAAGCTCGCTTTTACTAGAAAGCTACAAAAGAGGGAGAGGATTTTCACTAAACTTATCTTATACCTTTTAGTCCAAAAATTAACCAAGCAATTCAAAATAAATTGTTTGAGATTACCCTCTGAAAAAAATCATAAAAATAGGCTGTTTCCAGATATTGTGAGACAGCCTATTTTATTTTAAAAAAAGTGATTACTAAATTATTAACATAAAATTTACGTCTACATTAACTAATAGTAATGTTTCAATAACTTTAAATTAACGCCGTTGAGAAACTTCGACAATACATTTGCCACAATAACATTAACATAAAAACAAAAAGAAAATGAAAAAATTAGCATTAAGTTTAACGGCTTTAGCAATGGTACTTACAAGTTGTTCCTCTGATGACGAAGGTACAGTTACTCCAATTGCTACTGGAGAAATTTCTGGAGATATAACAACCGCTAAAACATACCCTTTAGGAAATTACACAATACAAGGAACTGTTAAAATTAAAAATGGTGGATCATTAACTATTGCAGCTGGATCTACAATAACTGCAAATGTGGGCGACGGAACGGCTGATGCTCTTTTAGTTGAAAATGGCGGAAAACTATATTTAGAAGGACAAGCAGGACTACCTATTGTGTTTACTGAAACTTCAAAAACAGCAGGTTCTTGGGGAGGTATTATCATGTTTGGAGATGCTCCAATAGTAGGTGCAAATAACAATGCAAGTGCTACATCTGAAGACGGAAATAACTTACCTTACGGAGGAACTAATGCAACTCATAATGGAGGGGTTTTAAAATATGTGAGAGTGGAATATGCTGGAAAAAAATTAACTGACAATACAAGTGAAATGAATGGTTTCTCATTCTATTCTGTTGGTTCTGGAACAACTTTAGAGAATCTTGTTGCTTATAAAGGAGCAGATGATGGATTTGAATTTTATGGTGGAACCGTAAATGCTAAAAATTTAATCTCTTATGGTAACTATGATGATTCATTCGACTGGCAAGACGGATGGAAAGGTGATTTAAATACCAATTGGTATGCTTACCAAACGGGAACTGGAAACTATGGTATGGAAATTGAAGCCAAATCTGTAAACAACAGCTTCTGGCCAAAAATTTCTAACATCACTTTGAGAAGAGCTGTAGGAACTGCAACAGAAGGCGGTAGTGCTGCTGCTGAGTACGATGCTATTCAATTCAAAAAAGAAGGAAATGGAGAATACAGCAATATTGTAGTTTCAGGATATACTACATCAGGCGCAACAGCTGTTAGGATCCAAGATGCTGGAACTAATACAAATCAAGTTAATGGTGAGAAAATCAAAATTTTAAATATTAAAATTTCAGATGGTACAACACCATATAGCTATAAAGACAACTCTTTAACTGTTGTTTTTCCAGCACTTAACTTTGTTAATCCATCGCCAAGCACTGCAACTGGTGCTAGCTTAACAGCTGGTGCTTGGGCAACTGTTGACGGTGTAAATCTGTTAACAAATTTATAGAAAACAATTTCATATCAATACCAAAACATCCCGACTTGTTCGGGATGTTTTTTTGCTTCCTATTTAGAGAATTCTTTGTACCTTTACGTTAGATTTTATTTCTGGAATGATAAAAAACTATTTTTATATTGCAATTGTATTCTTTTGTCTGCTGTCTTTGAGCACTGCTGCTCAGGACAACAAAATGCAATCTAAAAATCAAGACCCTACTATAGAGGGATTAAGTTTCTTCCCAAACCCTGTGAGTAATGGGAAGGTTTATATTACTTCCAAATTATCATTAGACAAAGAAATCAAGATTTTTGATGTCTTAGGTAAAAAAGTAATGCACACCATTTTGAACTCAAAAGAATTAAATGTCTCTGCCCTTTCACCCGGAGTTTACATCATCAAAATAACCGAAGGTGACGCTACCGCTACCAGAAAACTGATTATCAAAGAGTAATTCCGATTCTTTTTCTACTGGGTCTTTTTTCTGATTCTCAAAAAAATTATTGCTTTTTTAAAAACAAATCTTCCAAAAGGAGGCAACCGTTATCATAAAACTACTATTGCAAAGTTGGAAGTTTTTTTATTTAATTACTTTTGTAAAAAACAATCCTTGATTTCCGCTTCCGATATATTCAGCATTTCTAACCAAAAGCAATTTGAAAAAATAGCACTCAAAGTGTTTCGTTTTCAATATGAGCATAATGAAGTGTACCATCAATTTTGCAACCATCTTAATACCCATGTTACTGCTGTAAAATCATTATCGCAAATCCCTTTTTTACCCATCCAGTTTTTTAAAAGTCACGCAGTTGTTTCCAATAAAAACCCCATACAAGCAACCTTTAGCAGTAGTGGTACAACCGGAAACAGCACCAGTAAACATTTAGTTACTGATCTTTCGCTATATGAAACCAGTTATCGAAATGGTTTTTCCCAATTCTACGGTAATATCGAGGATTATACCATTTTAGCACTGCTTCCTTCCTATTTAGAGCGAACGGGTTCTTCGTTAATCTACATGGTCGAGGATTTGATTCAATTGTCTAAAAATCCCGATAGCGGATTCTACCTTCACAATCATAAGGATCTCATTGACAAATTAGTCACTTTAGACAATTCTGGGCAAAATGTGATTCTAATTGGCGTCACCTATGCCTTATTGGACTTGATTGAAAAAAACAACTTTCAATTACAAAATACCATTATTATGGAAACTGGCGGAATGAAAGGACGAAGAAAAGAAATGATTCGAGAAGAAC
>CALQBR020000073.1 GCA_943328865.2 Sphingobacterium thalpophilum | reverse complement strand
TTCACCAGATAAGATGTTGTCCATGTGCTTGATGAATAAAGGACGCATGATGTCTTTTAATTCTTCGGCTAATTTATAAGTTTCAATTTTAGCTGGGTTTGATAAACGATCCATCATATTGGTAATACCGCCAATTTTTAAAGCTTCGGTAATTACTTCCCATCCGTATTGTACTAATTTTGAAGCATAAGAAGCCTCGATTCCTTCTTCAATCATTTTGTTGAATGATAAAATAGAACCTGTTTGTAGCACACCACATAAAATGGTTTGCTCGCCCATTAAATCCGATTTTACTTCGGCTACGAATGAAGAGTGTAAAACACCTGCTTTGTGTCCGCCTGTCCCTACGCAATAGGCTTTTGCAATTTCCAAACCATCGCCATTTGGATCATTGTCTTTATGAACCGCAATAAGCGTAGGGACGCCAAAACCACGCAAGTATTCCGCACGCACTTCAGAAGCGGGTGATTTTGGAGCAATCATTACCACCGTGATGTCTTTACGAATTTGAATTCCTTCTTCTACAATATTAAATCCGTGAGAGTAGGACAAACAAGCGCCTTGTTTCATTAAAGGCACTATTTTATTTATAACCCCAGTATGTTGTTTGTCTGGCGCTAAATTAGCTACCAAATCCGCAGTAGGAACCAATTGTTCAAAAGTACCCACTTCGAATCCGTTTTCAGTAGCATTAGTATAAGACGCTCTTTTGCTGTCGATGGCTTCTTGGCGTAAAGCATAAGCCACGTTCAATCCGCTGTCACGCATGTTTTGGCCTTGAGCCAATCCTTGTGCGCCGCAACCGATGATCACAATTTTTTTATCTTTTAGTTTTGAAACGCCATTAGCAAAAGCCTCGTTTGGCATGAAATCACATTTTCCTAATTCTTGTACTTGTAAACGCAACGGAAGTGAATTGAAATAGTTTGACATATATATATTGTATTTATGGTATAATAGATTAATAGGTTGCTCTATATTATTGTTTTTTTTCTATTGATTGTATCCTTTTGAAAATGCTTATGTTGCTAAGAATCATAATGGTAGTTAGAATACATAAGTTTAAATTATTTGCATCGGGATGGATTTTATTTTCGTTTTTAAAAAAATATATTGAAAGCCCAATTATAAATAGAATATCTAAAACGATCATTCCTCTTTTGATGATGGTCAAGGAACTTTTATCTGTTGGGAAACTCATATTTATAAATGGATTAATAGATTTTAATATTTATTGTATTGATTCTATTCTTTGTTCAATTTCAAAACCTACATTTCAAAAATGATGCTCTTGTGGTTCAGAAATTCGTTATTGATGGACTTTTTTCTAGGGTCATTTCTCTCCATGTCCAATACATTTTTGTGGATTCCTTCGCTGGATTTAATGATGGCAATGCGAGAACTTTTTACGAATTCAATTAAACCATATTGGTCTAACTCTTTTAGCAAATTATTCACTTCATCATCTTGTCCTGTAGTTTCAAATACGGTATAGTCTTCACGAATCACCACCGCTTTGGCGCCGTATTCTCTTAGCAAACGCTCCACTTTTACCTCTTTCATGATGACAGAAGTCGGAACTTTATATAAGGCGATTTGTTGCCAAATAATTTCGTCGTTGGTGTTGTGATACACTTTAAAAACGTCTACGATTTTCTCTAATTGGCGGACCAAGTTTTTGACTACGGCTTCGGTTTCTCTTACCACAAGGGTAAAACGATAGATGTTTTCAATTTCACTTGGAGAGGTGTTCAAGCTTTCTAAACTAATCTTTCTTCTAGAAAACATAATCGCTATTTTGTTGATTAACCCTACTTGATTTTCAGTATAAATGGTTAACGTATATTCTTGTTTCATTAGATTGGGATTTAGTATTAAATTTCTTCTTTGCTTAAAACGATTTCCGAAACGCCTTTTCCTTGCGGTACCATTGGGAATACATTGTCTTCCATTACTACGGCAACCTCTAGCAAGAAGGAACTCGGGTGGTCTAGCATTTCTTTTAAACTACTTCTTAATTCTTCTCTTTTAGAAATTTGTTTTCCGTCGATTTGGTATCCTTTTGCCACTTGAACGAAATCAGGACTTTGAATATCGGTAAACGAATAGCGTTTTTCATGGAAAAGTTCTTGCCATTGACGCACCATTCCTAAGAAGCTGTTGTTTAGAATTAAGATTTTTACGTTTGGCTTAAACTGCATGATGGTACCTAGCTCTTGGATGTTCATTTGCGCCCCGCCATCGCCCATAATGGCTACGACTTGACGTTCAGGAGCTCCAAATTTTGCCCCAATAGCTGCAGGAAGCGCATACCCCATGGTTCCTAATCCACCACTAGTGATATTACTTCTAGTCGTATTTTGTTTGGTATAGCGGCAGGCAATCATTTGGTGTTGTCCTACATCGGTTACGATAACGGCATCACCACCAGAAAGCTCATTCAGCACATTCATTACCTCGCCCATAGTCAAACCGCCTTCGGTTGGGTTTAGTTCTTTATGGATTAATGAAGTTACTTCTTTTTGTTTCTTAATTTCGAACTCATTCAACCATTCAGGATGTGATTTTTGGTCAACTAAGTTTGTTAACAACGGCAAAGTATCCTTGCAATTTCCCCAAACAGGCACTGTGGTTTTTACATTTTTGTCTATTTCGGCTGGGTCAATATCCAAGTGAATGATTTTGGCTTGTTTGGCATATTTATCCAAACGTCCCGTAACCCGGTCGTCAAAACGCATTCCAACAGCAATTAAAACATCACACTCGTTTGTTAAATAATTTGGACCGTAATTACCGTGCATCCCTAACATTCCAACACCCAATGGGTGATCGGTAGGAATGGCACTCATCCCCATAATAGTCCAAGCGGCAGGTAAACCTGCTTTTTCGATAAAGGCTATAAATTCTTTCTCGGCATTTCCTAAAATAATTCCTTGACCAAAAATTACAAAGGGTTTTTTAGCTTGATTAATTAATTGGGCAGCCTGCTCGATATATTCATTTCTAATTACTGGTTCAGGGCGGTAACTTCTGATGTGAATACACGGACGGTATCCGATGTAATCAAATAATTGCAATTGCGCGTTTTTGGTAATGTCAATCAAAACAGGACCTGGACGTCCAGTTCTAGCAATATAAAAAGCTTTCGCTAAAATCTCTGGAATTTCAGTAGCATCCGTTACTTGGTAATTCCATTTGGTAATAGGTGTCGTAATATTGATAATATCCGTTTCTTGAAAAGCATCTGTTCCTAATAAATGAGCAAAAACTTGTCCTGTGATGCAAACTAGTGGTGTAGAATCAATCATGGCATCGGCTAAGCCGGTAACCAAATTGGTAGCGCCTGGACCACTGGTGGCAAATACAACTCCTGTTTTTCCGCTTACGCGAGAATATCCTTGAGCAGCATGAATAGCACCTTGTTCGTGACGAACTAAAATATGATTCAATTTATCCTTAAAATCATACAGCGCATCATAAATAGGCATGATGGCCCCACCCGGATATCCAAAAATGGTCTCTACGTGCTCAGATAATAAAGCATCAATTACCGCAAGACTTCCTGTAGTATTTACAGTTTGTTGTGTAGTAGTTTCTTTTGTTGCGTTTTCTAATGGATTCATTTTTTATGTTTTAGGCTTCGTCGGTTACACAACCTTCCGAGGCGTCTTTTACTAATTTAGCATATTTATACAATACCCCGTTGGTTACTTTTAAAGGGGGTTGCACTAATTTTGATCGGCGTAAAGCCAATGCTTCATCCGTAATATCAAGATGGATGGTATTGTTTACAGCGTCAATCAAAATTTGATCCCCGTCTTCAATTAATGCAATGGCTCCTCCGTCAAAAGCTTCTGGGGTAATGTGTCCTACTACAAATCCGTGGGTTCCGCCACTAAATCTTCCGTCGGTAATCAAAGCCACACTTTTACCCAATCCGGCACCAATAATAGCAGAAGTAGGTTTTAGCATTTCTGGCATTCCCGGACCGCCTTTTGGTCCTACATAACGAATCACCACCACATCGCCAGCTTGTATTTTTTTGTCTTCAATGCCTTGAATGAGTTCTTTTTCACCATTAAAAACTTTAGCAGGACCATTGAATTTTTCACCTTCTTTACCCGTAATCTTTGCCACCGAACCTTTCTCGGCAATATTGCCATATAATATTTGAATGTGTCCGGTTTCTTTTAATGGTTTGTTGATTGGTCTAATAATATTTTGATCTTCAAAATCAATTTCTTTAACATTTTTAAGGTTTTCGGTGATGGTTTTTCCGGTTACGGTCATGCAATTTCCATGTAGCATACCGATGCTTAAAAGGTATTTTAGTACCATTGGGACGCCACCTTTTTCGTGTAGATTTTGCATCAAATAATTTCCACCTGGTTTAAAGTCGGCAATTAACGGGGTTTTATTGCTGATGCGTTGGAAGTCATCTAACGTAATCTTAACCCCAATGCTTTTGGCCATGGCTATCATATGCAGCACGGCATTGGTACTTCCTCCAAGTGCAATTAATGTTGTAATTGCATTTTCAAATGCTTCAAATGTCATGATGTCTTTTGGACAAATGTTTTTTTCTAGCAAGATCTTGATATACGATGCCGCGGATTTACATTCTTCAATTTTTTCATGGCTAACGGCTGGATTTGAGCTAGAGTAGGGTAGGCTCATTCCTAATGCTTCAATTGCAATTGCCATCGTATTTGCTGTGTACATTCCACCACAAGCTCCTGCACCTGGACAGGCATTTTTTATAATGCCTTTGAATTCTTCTTCGGATATTTTCCCCGCAATTTTTTCTCCTAAAGCTTCAAAAGCCGAGACAATATTTAAATCTTTTCCTTGGTATTTTCCTGGAGCAATCGTTCCGCCATAAACCATGATAGAAGGTCTGTTTAATCTTCCCATAGCAATGATAGCTCCCGGCATATTTTTGTCGCATCCTGGAACTGCAATCACCCCATCGTAATAATGTCCAGCAACCACACTTTCAATACTGTCGGCGATGATTTCTCTACTTACTAACGAATAACGCATCCCATCAGTTCCATTGGTAATACCATCGCTAATTCCAATCGTATTAAAAATGAGACCTACCATTTCTGAAGCATTTACTTCAACTTTGATGTACGAAGCTAAATGATTGAGGTGCATGTTGCACGTGTTTCCATCATACCCCATGGATGCGATTCCTACGAATGGCTGAGCAAGTTGTGCTTCGGTTAGTCCAATTCCATATAACATGGCTTGTCCTGCAGGTTGAGTAGGGTCTTGTGTTATGGTTTTGCTGTGTCTATTTAATTCCATTGTGTATAGCTGTTATTCGTTAAAAGCGACTCTTCTTTTGTATTTTTTCTGAATTTCCGCTCCAATACTATGCTCCCATTCCATTGGGAATTGGTACTCATTTATCGATTGAATTCCAATTACTTCGGCAGCAGTCCCGCAAAAGAATGCGCTATCAGCGGTTTCTAAAGCTTCGGGTTTAAAGAATTCTTGCACGACTTCATAGCCTAATTCTGCAGCAATTTCTAAAACGGTTTGGCGTGTAATTCCAGCCAAAATATTCCCTAATGGCGCGGTAAATAATTTACCTTCTTTTTGATAAAAGAAGTTGGCGCCAGGGCCTTCGGCGACATTTCCATTCATATCGGTAAGCAATGCTTCATCGTATCCTTTTGATTTGGCTTCGGTTGTTGCTAGAATGCTATTGGTATAATGTCCTACTACTTTTGCCTCTACAAAACAAGATTTAGGATTGGGTCTTTGAAAAGAAGAAATCATCAATCGGAGCAATTGGTCTCCTAGGTATTTTCCCCATTCCCAGGCCATGATAACTACATGAACTTCATCTGTTGGGGTTAATGACATGTTTTGCCCAAGGTAAACCAAAGGTCTGATATAGGCGTCCGAGATATTGTTTCTTTTTAGTAATTCATAACTAATGTCTTCCAATTCTTTAACACCAAGAGGCATTTTAATGTACATTTTATCTGCTGAGAACAAAAGTCTTTCGTAGTGTTCTTTTGCTTTGAAAATTTTGGTTCCTTCAGGGGTGTTGTAAGAACGGATTCCTTCAAAAACACCATTTCCATAATGCATGGTTTGGTTGTATAAATTTACGCTAGAATCTTTAGCTTTTACAAATGCTCCATCTAAATAAATAATGGTCTCGTCGTTGAAATACATAAAATTTAGTTTAATTTTTTATTTTTTATAATTTAAAAGTGCTTTGCTATGTTTTTAGTTTTTTTAAATCTTTAAATGCAATTAATCAAGCTCTTTTTTCAATTTTTTAAATGAAAAACCTCCCTAGGAGGGAGGTTTTTATAAATTGTATTGCTTTACTTATTTATATAACATCCCTTACAATTGTGGAATCACAATTATAATAATAATCACAACGATGTTAATGAAGTGTTGCATGTTTTTACTTGTATTTTAAAAATTTTGTCAAAAGTAATAAATCAATTTGATTTAAAAAAACAAATTCGATTTTTTAACAAGGAATAATTAAAACAGGTATCAATATCTTATTCTAATTTGTTTTTTATTGAGAATAATTTGGTTACTAATCTTAAAGTTTTAAATTTTCTTAATTTGAAAAAATTCTGCAGCTAGTTTTTTAGAATATTATTAATATTTTCTATTTGGGATATTTTTCCCTTATTCACATTTATTTCATTCTTATTTCAGTTCGGAAATTGTAATAAAAAAAAGGAGATTCAATTTGAACCTCCTTTTTTTATTTTATCTTTTTAATGAAAAGTGTGCTTTATACATTTTGTTGATTCCAGCCTCGGTATACTCCACTGTAAACCAGTAATCCGTTGAAGGTAAGAGTTGTCCGTTGAAGGTTCCATCCCATCCTAAGCTAGTTGAACTAATTTGTTTGAG
>CALQBR020000072.1 GCA_943328865.2 Sphingobacterium thalpophilum | reverse complement strand
CGAAGAGATTTAGCGCTTCTTGTGGACCAAAATATCGATTTTGATGCTATTTATACGATTGCGAGACAAACTGAAAAATCATTATTAAAAGCAATTAATCTTTTTGATGTCTACCAAGGCGCCAATTTACCAGAAGGTAAAAAATCGTATGCCGTTAGTTTTGTGATTCAAGATAACGCCAAGACACTAACGGATACCCAAATTGAAAAAATAATGGGCAAATTACAAACTAACTTAGAAACTGAATTGGGCGCTACTTTGCGGTAACAAAAACGATATCATTTTTTATTAAGGAATCCCAAACAAACGGGATTCCTTTTTTTTATAACTATTTGTTGTCTTCTATTTTTTCAAAAAAATATCAAATTTCCTACCCAACCTAACTGAACATCCATTTGATTGATGGTGTTTGACAAAAAATTAGAATAAATACTTTTTTACTGTTAAATTCCATAAAAAAATTAACTGTAAATCTCTAAATATCAATATATTATTATTATATTAGAGTAGTTTTTTACTTAAAAATAATTCATCCTTTTCATGAATAACATTTATAAAACAAACGAATTATTTAAAGTCTTTTTACTCGAAATTGGGGAACTCTCCTATTTTGCAGCTCGCTTTTTTAAAGAAACATTCAAACGTCCTTTTGAATTTAAAGAATTCATCCGTCAATGCTTTTATATGGGAAATCGGTCTTTATTTTTAGTGTCCGTAACAGGTTTTATTATCGGCTTGGTATTTACACTCCAATCGCGTCCCACACTTCAAAAATTTGGTGCCGTTTCATGGATGCCTTCTATGGTTAGTATTTCTATTATTAGGGAAATAGGCCCCATCATTACCGCTTTGATTTGTGCAGGAAGAATTGGTTCTGGAATTGGTGCCGAACTAGGTTCAATGCGCGTAACTGAACAAATAGATGCTATGGAGGTTTCTGGAACAAACCCTTTTAAATATTTAGTTGTTACTCGTATTTTAGCTACCACTTTTATGCTCCCTATTTTAGTTTTTTTCGGAGACGCCATCGCTATTTATGGTTCTTATTTAGTTGAAAACACCAAAGGAAACGTATCTTTTTTACTGTATTACAATCAGGTTTTTGATTCTTTAGAATTCGGCGACTTAATTCCTGCCACCATTAAAACTTTCTTTTTCGGATTTGCTATTGGCTTAGTCGGTTGCTTCAAAGGCTATACTTGTAAAAAAGGAACTGCGGGTGTCGGTTTTGCAGCCAATTCAGCTGTGGTTTTCACTTCCATGTTCCTTTTCATAATTGACTTTATTGCCGTTTTCGTTACTAATATTTTTTATGATTTGTAACTTATGAAAATAGCTATTGAACATCAAAAACCTATTATAGAAATCAAAGACTTGCGAAAAAGCTTTGGCGATAATCATGTATTGGATGGATTTACTATGCGTTTAAATGAAGGTGAAAACCTGGTGGTAATGGGGAAATCAGGTTCTGGAAAATCCGTGATGATAAAATGTTTGATCGGACTGGAAGAACCCGACAGCGGTGTGATTTTGGTGATGGGTAAAAACATCAATGAACTTAAACAAGATGATTTAGATGAACTCAGAACTGATATCGGATTTCTTTTTCAAGGGAGTGCGCTCTATGATTCGATGTCTGTTCGCGAAAATTTAGAATTTCCGTTAAGACGGCATAAGAAGAAGTTTGGAACTATAAATGATACTACGCCATTAGTCATGGAAGCCTTAGAAAGTGTCGGATTAGCCCATACACTCAATTTGATGCCTGAAGAACTTTCAGGCGGAATGAAACGCCGTGTAGCATTGGCAAGAACACTAATCTTACGACCCAAGATTATCCTTTATGATGAACCAACAACAGGATTGGACCCGATTACTTCTAAAGAAATTTTATTACTAATGAAATCAATCCAGCACAAATACAACACCTCCTCCATCATTATCACCCATGATGTCAATTGCGCCAGAGTAATATCCAATAGGATGATTGTATTAGTCGATGGTATAAATTATGCTGAAGGCACTTTTGAAGACTTATCAACCTCAAATGACCCGAAAATAAGGGCCTTTTTTAATTAAGTACAACTATGGAAAAAACAGCCTCTCAAAAAATTCAACTCGGTCTTTTTGTAATTATTGGATTATTACTTTTTATTCTAGCCGTTTATTTTATTGGCAATACCCAAAAAATGTTCGAAAAAACGGATCATCTCAAAGCGGTGTTTAATAATGTAAGTGGTTTGCAATTAGGTAATAATGTGCGATATTCCGGTATTAACGTAGGTACCGTTCGCGAAATTGAAATGATTAATGATTCTATCATTCGGGTAGATATGATTATTGATCGTGCTATCTTTCGACATATAAAAAAAGATGCTGTTGCCACCATTGGCTCTGATGGATTGGTAGGAAATGTAATCATCAACATCATTCCAGGAAAAGGAAATAAACCTTTAGTTGAATCGGGAGATATCATCAAAACCTTTAACCGTATTCGCACCGATGATATTTTAAATACCCTTAACATAACCAATCAAAACGCCGCACTCCTTACGGTTGATTTACTCAAAATAACAAAGGAAATTACCCAAGGAAAAGGAACGGTAGGACTATTAATCAATGATTCTGTTGTTGCCAAAGACTTAAAGGAAACGATGCACTATCTAAAAATGAGTAGCAAGGGGACATCAGAGTCTGTAGCAAATTTGAATAGTCTCGTCAAAAACTTAAATCAAAAAGACAACGTAATAGGTGTTTTAAAAGATCCTGAAGTTGCAAATAAAATAAAAAACATTGTCGCTAATTTAGATTATTCTGGCAATGAAATCAATAAAGTGATTACCAACCTGAACACGACAATTGTTAATGTTAAAGAAGGAAAAGGGGCGATCAATTATCTTTCTAACGATCCTAAATTAGTTCAAAAAATTGATTCAACTATGACTAATATAAATGAAGCAAGTTTTCGTCTCAATGAAGACTTAGAAGCATTAAAACACAATTTTCTTTTTAGAGGTTACTTTAGAAAACAAGAAAAAGCAAATAAAAAGAAAAAATAGTTTGGGACACTATATTTTTTTTAAGGCTGCAATCAAAAAGTCGATATCACCCTTTGTATTATAATGACTCCATGAAATACGCAAATTTGGCTTTCTAAGATATTCTGCCGAGAGAATTTCCGCTAAAACATGGGAAGGTTTTATACTACCAGATTGACAAGCACTACCGCGTGAAACCGCAATGCCTTTCATATCGAGATTAAACAACAACATCGCTGTTTTTTCTTCTCCAAAAGGAAGGGTTATATTAAGGATATTAGAGCATCCGTCTTGCGTTCCATTGATTTCAAAAGATGGAATTTCAACCTCCAGTTGTGAAATTAGGTATTTTTTTAATTCGGTAATATATTTTCGTTCTGATTCTAAATTACCATAGGAAAGTTCCAAAGCTTTTGCCATTCCCGCAATCTGATGCACCGCCTCAGTACCTGGTCGCAATCCTTTTTCTTGTTCTCCTCCATAAAAAAGTGGTTGTAACCCTGTATTTTTTCTAATAAAAGCAAATCCAATTCCTTTAGGCCCATGGAATTTATGCGCACTTGCTACAACAAAATCAATAGGGATTGCTTGTAAATCCATTTCAATTTTCCCAATTGATTGCACGGTATCAGAGTGAAATAACGCATTGTTTTGATGACAAATACGTCCTATAAGTTGCAAATCCAAAACAGTTCCTATTTCATTGTTCACATGCATCAGACTCACCAATGTTTTCTTTTCCTGAGTTAGCAATTCTACCAAATCAGTAATATCTATTGTTCCATTGGACTTAATAGCCACATAATTGACTTCGATGTCATATTCTCGTTCCAAGGCTTTAACCACATCTAAAACAGCATGATGCTCTATTTTACTGGTAATAATTCGCTTTACTTTCAAATCTTTAACTACTGAACGGAGAATCCAATTATTAGCTTCCGTTGCACAAGATGTAAAAACAATTTCCTGAGCAGAACTATTCAAATGCTTGGCAATTGACTTTCTTGAAAGCTCTAAAATACTTTTAGCATTGCGTCCAAAACGATGTGTAGAAGATGGATTTCCGTAATCTTGTGATAAAACCTGAATCATTTCCTGAATGACTTCTGGTCGGATTTGAGTGGTAGCAGCGTTATCGAGGTATATTTTTTCCATTGTGACAAAGTTATGATTTTTTGAGTTTGCACTTTCATTGCAGTGTTCAAATTACAAATTCTTATTTTTTTGACTATTTTTGTTTAAAATATGATAAAAATGAAACGAATTCTAAGCTTTTTGATTTGTACCTTTATTTTAAGTAGTTGTGATGATGGCGATATTGCTTTTAAAAAATTCAATTTTGACCCTACTGCGGCAGTAAATAAATGCACTTCCAACAATGGCTTGTATTTCAAAATAAAAAATAGTGAAGCTTTAATCCTTAAAATACCAGCTACTTCTTTTTTAAATGAAGAAACTACTGCCGGATCCCCTCGAAAACTAACCATTAATAGCACCAATCAGGTGACCTACCGCCTTTTTAATGCCGTCGTGAGCAGTGCATATTTTTGTTCTGATATTCCCCCTTCAACCCCAATAGTTGTCGATGAATGGAATGCATTAGCCGGCGTACAAGATATCAGCGGTACAATTGAAATAGCGACTACCAAAATACTCAACCCAACAACACTAGCCATAACAGGGTACAACCACCTAATTACTTTCAGGAATATTACCTTTAAAAATGGTTCAAGTTCTTTCGTTTATGAAGAATATGTTTTTGGAAATTATGTAACAACACCCTAACTCTAAAAATTCCTAAATAATAAAAGCTAATAAGGAATTTTAAATTTCAATTGGTATTTTAACTACTTTACATTTTGTAAAATAAAAACCTCTGTAGCACCTAATCCATATTTTTGATAATTAGCATCTTGAAAAGCAATATTATCATACCTCCCAAAAAGAAAATCCAGCTCGGATTTTAGGATACCTTCACCAACTCCATGAATAAAAACAATCTTTGGAATGCGATTTTTAATAGCAAACTCAAGGTGTCGTTTTGCTGTTTCCGATTGCAAAGTCAGAATATCATAATTGCTCATCCCTCTGAAATTGGGGACTAATTTTTCTATATGCAAATCGAACTCTGGAGCCGGAATGACATGTTTGGATTTCTTTTCTTTTACAAAACTTCTAGCTTTGGGTTCTTCTTTTTCTTTTTTAATTTGATTTGAATTAAAACTTCCCATATCCTTATTTAAGTCATTAGAAACATGGATTTTAATCAATTCTTTTGCGGTATAATTCATCACAAAACCATCTTCGGTTTCTATACGAACCTCTTGATTGTTTACTGATAAAACCACTCCATTAATCGCTTCATCAAGTACCGAAACTTGATCTCCTTTATTGAACATTTTCTTTGTCTTTTTCTTGATTTTTACTAGGTGTCTTGGCACTCAATCGCATCATTCCAAACATAAAAACGACGAAGGCAAACACCATCAGATATACATTTCTATCGGCTTTTCTTTGCTCGTACAAAGCCACCAATATGGCGATAATTATTATTGGCATTAATATTTTTTTCATTCTTTACAAATCAGATTTCAAAAGTAGGAAACTTTAAAATAATAAACTGACTATTCCAGAATGATTATTTTTTCGTAAAATTGTATCTCAAATGGCGCTAATTTTGGATGTAGACAAATACCTGATTCCGTGTATGAACAAAAAACTCTTTGGTATAGACTGCATCGGTTGTGGTACACAAAGGGCTTTTATACTTTTAATTAAAGGTGATTTTGGGAATGCCTTTCAAATGTTTCCTGCCATCTATACGACATTGCTCTTGTTTGCTTTTTTGGGTTTGCATTTTATAGACAAATCCAGAAATTACCATAAAATCATTATTGGTTTAGCCATTACCAATGCAGTAATTATGATTATTGCTTACCTTTACAAAATCATAAACGTTTAACTTGTTATTTTTAAATTATGGAAAAAAGAAATTTACCCAATGCAACTGCCGTACTCGTTTTAGGAATATTGTCCATTTTAACGTGTTGTTGTTATGGTATTATTGGATTAATTTTAGCAATCGTAGCCTTGGTTTTAGCTAGCAAAGACTTGAAATTATACCGTGAAAATCCAGAGTTATACTTAAATTATCAAAACCTGAATATTGGAAAAATATTATCCATCATTGGAATTGTTCTCAGTACCCTATCATTAATTTTTTATGCTTACTTATTGTCATTAGGCGAAGACGGAATAAAAGAATTCCAACAAAATTTGGAAGAAAAAATAAAACACCAACAAGAACAAGAACAATAAAAAAAGTCCCGAAAAATTCGGGACTTTTTTGTTTCGTAATCAATTTGCAATATTATAATAGAAAGGCTGCCATTCCACCGATAATGGCGAACACAAATACCAATGCATACAATGCAAACATCACGAGCATCATAATTCCTATAAATTTGTAATGAGCCTTTAAATACTCTAAAGAAGTAGTCAGTAATTCCGCATTGTTTTCTGCCAACGCATTTTTCATTTTGGCACCAAATTTATTAAGATAATAAATAGGAAAAACATAAAGTGCTGCTATAACAAGATATAAAACAGTAATAAACACACCTCCAAAAGCTCCAAAAGGTGATATATCCTCTCCCTTATTACCAATAGTAGCAAAAATAGAACCAGCAAATACTGCAATGATCACTAAAAAACCAATTCCGATATATCCCAGAATAGATAAAAAATAAGCCCATTTCGCGGTTTCTTTTAAAAATCCTTTTGCGGTTTCATTCAATTTTAAATCAAAATTTTCTACAATAGTTACGTCTTCCATAGTCTTTTATAATTTTAAGTGTTTTCTAAATTTAATTGTTTTTTG
>CALQBR020000071.1 GCA_943328865.2 Sphingobacterium thalpophilum | reverse complement strand
TGGATGGAGTCAGAACGTATGCTACATCCTGTTATCAACGAAATTGGAGTAAAAACTCAAAATGAAGTCGTTAAGGAAGAAAAAAGATTGCGTTATGACAACTCTCCTTATGGCGCTTTACTAGGCGAGGTAAACAAAAACATGTTTAAAAACCACCCTTACAAATGGACCGTAATTGGGTCTATGGATCACTTAGATGCTGCTACTCTTGAGGAATTTCAAGCATTTAACAAAAAATTCTACATTCCTAACAATGCCGTTTTGGTAGTAGCTGGAGATTTTGAAACCGAACAAGCTAAAAAATGGATTGGAGAATATTATGGTAGTATCCCTAAAGGAACCCCAATAAAAAGAGAAACCTTTGTTGAAGAACCAATAACAGAAACCATCAAAGCAACTTATGAAGATTCAAACATTCAAATTCCAATGATTGTTGCATCTTACAGAACTCCCTCTATGAAAACCCGCGAAGCAAGAGTTTTAGACATGATCTCTACTATTTTGAGCGAAGGAAAGAGCTCAAGATTATATAAAAAATTGGTAGATGATAAAAAATTGGCTTTACAAGTAGGCGCTTTCAATGTGAGTCAAGAAGACCATGGCGTGTATCTAATTTATGGTTTGCCAATGGGAGCGAATACTCCTGAGAGTATTTTAAAAGAAATTGATGATGAGATCGTAAACCTTCAAACAGAATTAATTTCTGAAAGAGATTATCAAAAGTTACAAAACACCTTTGAAAATCAATATGTAAATAAAAATTCTGGTGTAGAAGGTATCGCTTCTAGTTTAGCTACTTACTATATGCTTTACGGAGATGTAAATTTAGTGAATGACGAAATCAAAATCTATCGTTCGATCTCAAGAGAAGACATCAGAGACGTTGCTAAAAAATATTTAAATCCAAACCAACGTTTGATTTTAGACTACGTTCCTTCTAAAGACAAAGCACAAAACTAAGCCCAATAACAAGATGAAAAAAATATTATATATCGCAGCGAGCTTGTTTTTAACTATCACTATGCAAGCACAAAACAGAACACAACCAAAACCAGGACCAGCGCCAACGATTAACATCGGAAAGCCGACTTCTTTTGTTTTAGAGAATGGATTAAAAGTATTAGTGGTTGAAAATCACAAACTCCCTAGAGTTTCTTTTAGTCTTTCAATGGACAACCCTCCTTATGTAGAAGGAGATAAAAAAGGAGTCGCTGATTTAACCAGTAGCCTTATCGGAAACGGAACGACTAAAATGTCTAAGGACCAATTCAATGAAGAAATTGACTTTTTAGGCGCAAATATTTCTTTTTACGCTGAAGGCGCAAATGCTAGCGGTTTATCTAAGTATGCCAAAAGAATCTTAGAATTAATGGCTGATGGCGCATTGAATCCAATCATCTCTCAAGAAGAATTAGATAAAGAGAAAGAAAAATTAATCGAAAGCTTAAAAGCAGACGAGAAAAATGTGAAAGCAGTAGCTGGTCGCGTAGAAAGTGTATTGGCATATGGAAAAAACAATCCGTCAGGAGAATTTTTAACTCCAGAAACCATCAATAAAGTGACTTTAAATGATGTTATAGCAAACTACAATACCTATTTTGTACCTGGAAACGCCTACCTAGTGGTCGTAGGAGATGTGAAAGTTAAAAAAGTTAAGAAAAGCGTTAAGAAATTATTTGGAAAATGGAAAAAAGCAACTGCTCCAAAGTCAACTTATAGCGAACCAAAAAATGTTGACTTTTCACAAATTAATTTAGTAGACATGCCTAATGCAGTTCAATCTGAAATTTCATTAGTAAACACTGTCAAGTTAAAAATGACTGACAAAGAATATTATGCTGCTATCTTAGCGAACCAAATTCTTGGTGGAGGTGGTGAAGGAAGATTGTTCTTAAACCTTCGAGAAAAACACGGATGGACTTACGGAGCTTATTCTTCTATAGGTTCAGGTAAATTCACACGTACTTTTAGTTCTTCTGCTTCCGTAAGAAATGCGGTAACTGATAGCGCTGTTGTTGAATTCATGAATGAATTAAGAAAAATCAGAACTGATCTTGTAACCAAAGAAGAGCTTAGCAACGCTAAAGCAAAATATATTGGAAATTTTGTAATGCAAATTCAAAAACCAGGCACTATAGCTCGTTATGCTTTAACTACAGAAACACAAACTTTACCACCTGACTTCTACGAAAACTACGTTAAAAACATTAATTTAGTAACTCCAAAAGATATTAAGAATGCGGCTAATAAATATTTCTTAGCCAATAATATTAGAATTGTAGTTGTTGGGAAAGCGGCCGAAGTTTTACCAGGACTAGAAAAAGTAAGTGCCAAAGAAAAGTTACCTATTTTCTATTTTGACAAATATGGTAATCCTACAGAAAAACCAGCTGTAAACAAGCCAATTCCCTCTGGAGTAACTGCAAAAAGCGTTTTAGAGAATTACATCAATGCTATTGGTGGTGAAAAAGCAGTTGCTGCTGTGAAAACAATCACTGTGAAAGCTTCTGGTACCGCTCAAGGAATGACAATTGACTACAATAAAAAAGCCTCTACAAAAAACAAACTAGTAGAAGGGATCAGTTCTATGGGACAGTCTATGAAAAAAGTATATGATGGAAATGAAGCTTTTCAAGCTCAAGGCACCCAGAAAATGCCTTTGGGCCCAGTGGAGACTGCTGCGATGAAATATTACGCCAATCCATTTCCAGAATTAAGCTTAAGCAAAAAAGAAGGCATCATCCTAAGTGGAATTGAAGCAATTAATGGAAATGACGCTTATGTAATTAAAGACGGAAAAAAATCATTGTTTTTTGATGTAAAAACAGGATTAAAAATAGCAGAAAGCGAAGAAGTAGAAATGGGTCCTGAAAAAAAGATGACTATTACCACTCCATTTAGCGATTACCGTGATGTAAAAGGCATTAAAGTACCCTATAAAAGCGCAATCAATATTGGAATCGAAGTAGAATTAATTGTTTCAGAAATAAAAATAAACGAAGTAATTGCTGACAGCGAATTCAAATAGTCAACAATCACAATAAATTCCTAGAGGGCTATCTGAAAAGGTAGCCCTCTTATTTTTTGGCAGATAAATAAACTCCTATCAAAATAATAAAAGCACCCAATAACTGACTATTTGAAAGCACTTCGTGATCCAAAAAGCCCCAAAAAAAAGCCACTACTGGAATTAAGTAAGTCACGGAAGAAGCAAAAATGGGTGTAGCCATTTGAATCAACCTAAAAAACAATATATTAGCCAATCCAGTACCAACGACCCCTAAGATCAATATATAACCCATTGAATTAAGAACCGATGGCTGATTGACATCATTATAAAAACCAGTAAAAGAAAGACCAACAAGAGCAGGCAATAAGATTACCGCGAAGTTCCCAGTGGTAATGCTCAACGGACTCAGATCAGACAGGTACTTTTTAATTAAATTCACATTCGCCGCATAACAAATAGAGCCTAATACAACGAAAGTTGCATAAAAATAATTGTGACCTGAATTACCGCTGGCTCCAGTAAAGATCAACAACACACAACCTACCAAACCGACGAGGATACCTATTAGCTGACTGCGATCAAAGGAAAATTTAAAGAGAATCACCCCTAAAAGCAAAGTAAATAATGGGGTAAGGGAATTTAGAATCGCACTTACTGAACTGTCAATTTCTGTTTGCGCATACGAGAACAAATACACCGGTAATAAAGTTCCAACAAATCCGGTTAAGGCAATGTATTTCCATTGCGTAGAAGGTATCTTGGTGAGACTTTTAAATCCAATCACTAATAAAAAGGCGGCAGCAAAAACAATACGCAAAGAACCCAATTGAAAAGGCGACAAACCGATCAACCCTCTTTTCATCAATATAAAAGAACTGCCCCATACTAAAGAAAGAAAAATCAACAATAACCACTTTGTCTGTTTCGAATTCATAATCCATTTTTTGAACTTCAAAATTGTATTAATTTTATGAATTAGCCGTTATATTTTTTATTATTTTTGTAATCGCTTACTAATTAAGCTATTGTTAGCAACCAAATTTTAAAAAAAATCCTATGAACTTGACTAAATCACTTTTAGCGTTAACATTAACTAGCGTGTTATTGACTAGCTGTAAAAAAGAAACCAACGAACCAACCTCAGAAGTTGCAAATGAAAATGCGACAACTGAAACTGTAATGACCGATTCTATTGCAACTCCAAAAGAAGTAACTGCAGCAGTAAAACCAGAGACAGCCACTTTCGGAATTGAAGGCATGACTTGTGCTATGGGGTGTGCCAAAACCATTGAGAAGAAATTAGCGGCAATGGATGGTGTTCAAAAAGCAACCGTAGATTTTGACAAAAAAACGGCTACTGTAGCTTATGATGCTGACAAACAAACACAAAAAAATCTATTCGCAACAGTTGAAGCTGCCGCTGACGGAAAAACTTATAAAGTGACCCATCCTAAAAATACCCCTGAGAAGGCTGCACTATAATTTATATCGAGTAACAATTTCTAGGTTTTGATAAAACCATCAAAAATGCCCCAAATAGTGTCTAACTTTTTGGGGCATTTTCAATTGGAACCTCCTTTTTTTATTTCCATTGCAAACTTTGCATCAGGTTTTGCACATCATTCTTAAGATAGCTCACAGCAGGCATAATGGAGTCGAAATTGGGTTTGGAATAAAAATAAACCGATCCCGCCACAAAATGTTTGGTGCTATCCGTCACATAAAACTGGGTGTTGGTAGCTGCATTTCCGCCAACATCATAAAACATCCCATATACTTTTTTGTCAAAATTCAAATAGGGTTGCTCTTTGATGTCATCAGCCTTGACAACATGCTTATAGGTCAGCCTTTGTGCATCGCGTAACAACAGATTGATATTATTATTCACTGGCTTATAACTCAGATAAACCGTCGCTTTCATTTTAGGATAATTAATCTCGAATACACAATTTCCCTTTTGAGTGATGACTGCGTTGGAATTCATATCGAAAGTGAAGGGACACTGGTTTTCAAAATGAGCATATTCAGCCTCAGGATAATCCAATCTTAAGAAACCCGTAGGCCTTGGAATCGGATCGTCTTTACAACCAAAAACAGTTAAAGCCAAAGCTATTAAAAAAGAAAAAGTCATTATTTTTTTAACCATAACCATATTATTCAATCGTTACTTTAATTTGTTTGATTCTTTTTTTATCAACTACTTCAATCAAAAATAGGCAGTTGCTGAAAGATATTTTTTCCCCTTTTTGAGGAAAGTTTCCAAGTATTTCTAGTATAAATCCCGCTAAGGTTTCCGCTTCTCCTTTGTTGTCCTCAAAGAGCGATTCATCGACCGCTACAATTCGATAGAAATCTTTTAAATTAATCTTCCCTTCAAAAAGATAATTATTCTCATCTATTTGTGAAAAACTAATGTCATCTCCATCAAATTCATCACTGATGTCCCCTACGATTTCCTCTATAACATCCTCTAAAGAAACAAGTCCTGAAGTTCCTCCGTACTCATCAACAACAATAGCCAAGTGGTTTTTCATACTTTGAAAGTCCTTTAACAAGTTATCAAGTTTCTTATTCTCAGGAACAAAAAACGGCTTTCTCAATAAGGTAGTCCATTCGAAATGAGTTTTATCAATATGCGGAATTAAATCTTTAACAAACAAAACACCTTCAATATGGTCAATATTGTCGCGATATATCGGAATTCTGGAATAGCCGTTTTCAACAATTTTAGGTAGCAGGTCTTGGAAGCTTTCTTCAACTTCCAATGCAAAAATATCAATTCTTGGACTCATCACCTGCTTAGCATCTGTATTCCCAAATGAAACGATTCCTTCAAATATCTTTTGTTCTTCCTGCGAAGTTCCTTCAGAGGAAGTCAACTCCAAAGCCTGAGATAATTGACCAACCGAAAAATTAGATTTTTCCCTACCTAACTTTTGGTGTACAAACAACATAATGCCATGCATTGGCAAGGTGATTGGCGAGAGTAATTTATCCAATACAAATAAGGACCGTACCGTTATTCTGGCATACTGAGTAGCATTTCTGCTGGCGTAAACTTTGGGTAAGATTTCGCCGAACAGCAAAATTAAAAAAGTGACCACCAATACTTCAATAATAAATTGTAAAATAGGGGTTTCAATTGACGCAAATACCGTTTGACCAACCCAAAAAAACAACAGGACGATTCCGATATTAAAAAAAGTATTTGCTACTGATAAAGTAGCGCTTAATTGCTGTGGTTTTTTTAATAAGTTATTGATCATTTGAGCTTTGGAATACTTCCCTTTTGAGGCTCCTTCCAAATCTTTAGATGGCAATGAAAAAAAAGCGACTTCAGCACCAGAAACCAAAGCGGAACAAAAAAGCAAAAAGAAAATTGCAAGAAAACCAAACGCTAAATCAACATCTATTATTGAAAAAAAAGTACTGTAACTGGGAGGTTCCGGGTCCAAATTCAATGGGATTAGTTAAACAATCAAAAAGGCAAATCATTCTCTGGTAAAGAGGAATGGGATGCATCAAAGTTAGTATTTTTTGTTGGGTCAGGATGAGAATGCAATTTATTTGCTTCTGTTTCCTTTTTAGTAGTAAGAAAGGTAAACTCAGTGACCTGAATTTCAGTAGTATATTTAGTCGAACCATCTTCTGCCTGCCACTGCCGGGATTTGATGCGACCTTCCACATAAATCTTATCTCCTTTAGAAAGATATTTTTCGCAAACTTCTGCGGCTTTATTGCGCACCACTAAATTGTGCCACTCCGTGGAAGTGATTTTTTCGTTGGTTGTTTTGTTTGTATACGTTTCATTAGTCGCCAAAGGAAATCGACCAATACAATTGCCTCCGTCAAAATAATGCATCTTTACTTCATCACCCAGATAACCAATCAACATTACTTTATTTAGTGTTCCACTCATTTGTGCGCTAGGATTTAGACAG
>CALQBR020000070.1 GCA_943328865.2 Sphingobacterium thalpophilum | reverse complement strand
CAATGTGGGGCAGAACAAAGGATATGGATACAGTTATTCCTATAATTATGGATATGGGTATGGATATGGCAATGAATCGAATAAAGGCAAAACACTTCGCAACAGAATAAAAAAGTGGACTAAAAAAACAGAATAAAATCACAAATATATTTACTCCAATTTACAAAAAAAACTATTCCTCATTGCAAAAAATAGAAATTTCATAGTACAGAAAATAATTTCCCTTTTTTAACTTAAAACGCTATTGATTTAGGAAATTAATCTACAATTACTATTTTAATGGAATTTTTATTGCTGCAATAATATATCAACAATAATAAGTTTTTAAAAAAAAATCATCCTTAATCGGATGATTATAATACAAAAAAGTACCATTGATAGTTAAAGAAGCGAGAAATGAATCTCGCTTCTTCTATGATTTATGATTCTGGTGCGAGTGCAATCTCGAGTCCCGCTAAGTTGTCTGTTATGTATATTTGGCAACCCAATCGGCTATTGTCTTTTACATTAAAAGCTTCTGATAACATGGCTTCTTCATCGTCATTCTTTTCGGGCAAAGCCACCTGATTTAACACATAACACTGACAAGAAGCGCACATCGCCATTCCGCCACAAATTCCAATGGTTCCATCTGGAGCCAATTCATAGGCACGAACGAGTTCCATGACATTCATATTCATATCCGTGGGTGCTTGTACTTCGTGGGTAATTCCTTCCCTATCAGTAATTTTAATCGTTACATCTGCTGCCATCTTGATCTATTTGTATCGCTTTATAAATTAATCTATTGCTTTGACCACTGCTTTTGGCGCTTCTTTACGGGTACCGTCAAATCCATCTACACCAGAAACGGTAGTGTATTTCAGTACGTATTTCTTACCTGGATTGATGATTTGGTAAGCCGCTTGACACATTAATGTCGCTTCATGGAAACCACAAAGAATCAATTTTAACTTTCCTGCGTAAGTATTGACATCGCCTATGGCAAAAATTCCAGGAATATTGGTTTGATAATCCAAAGAATTGTTGACTTTAATCGCATTTTTTTCTATTTCTAATCCCCAATCGGCAATAGGCCCTAATTTAGGCGTTAGTCCAAAAAGCGGAATAAAGTAATCAGTCGGAATCGTGCGATGCGCCCCATTTTCTTCTATCACAATCGACTCTAAATGTTCGGCTCCATTTAATCCAATCACTTCTGCAGGCGTAATTAATTTGATTTTTCCTGCCGATTTCAGTTCTTGTACTTTTTCTACCGAATCTAAAGCGCCCCTAAATTCATTTCTGCGGTGAATCAACGTTACTTCAGAAGCTACATTAGAAAGAAAAACGCTCCAATCTAAAGCGGAATCTCCTCCGCCAGCGATAACCACTCTTTTGTTTCTGAATTTTTCTGGATTTTTGATAAAATATTTGATTCCCTTGTTTTCATAAAACTCAATGTCTTCAATCAAAGGTTTACGTGGTTCAAAACTACCTAATCCACCAGCAATGGCTACTACCGAAGCGTGAATTTGAGTTCCCTTATTGGAGGTTACAATAAAACTGCCGTCTTCTTGTTTATCGATGGTTTCAGCACGCTCTCCAAGGGTAAAACCGGGTTCAAATTGTTTGATCTGCTCCATTAAATTATCGACTAAATCGCCTGCTAATACTTCTGGGAATCCCGGAATATCATAAATTGGCTTTTTAGGGTACAATTCGGCCAATTGCCCACCGGGTTGCGGCAAAGCATCTAAAATATGGCATTTCAATTTTAATAATCCGGCCTCAAAAACGGCAAATAATCCGGTTGGTCCTGCTCCAATAATAAGTATATCTGTTTTAATCATTTTGTTTATTTTTTAATGTTTCTGTTATTTCGTTCATTTTATTGACTTTGTCTTGAAAGTCGCCTGTTAAGGTTTTTCGATATTCATTGAGATTTTCAACCATGGTATTGATGTCCTCAGGAATTACGGCTTCAAAAAATTCCCGCAATCGCTTGGCCGTTGTAGGTGATTTTCCATTGGTCGAAATGGCAATTTTTACATTTCCTTTCGTTACAATACCGCCTAAATAGTAGTCACACAAATCGGGCGTATCGGCAATATTGCAAAGGAGTCCTCTTTTTCGAGACAGATCAAAAATCCTTTTATTTACTTTTAAATCGTCCGTACAAGCAATCACTAAATGGCGCTTTCTGAGCATCCATCGATTGAATTTTTTATAAGTCAATTTGACCGTGGGATGTTCGATGACTAAAGCCTCTAAAGCAGGCAAAAACCGTGGTGCTACCACCTCCACATGGGCATTAGGGCTTGATTTCAATAAGAAAGAGAGCTTCTCCAAACCTACATTTCCCCCACCTACAATAAGCGTATTGAGGTTTTGTAGTTTTAAAAAAACAGGATACAGTTCGTTTCTTTCCATTATAATTTTATTTCTGCAGCTACAAATTCTTCGTAAAAGCCTTTTAATTTATTACTTTCTCGCACGACTTCTCCAATGACAATAATTGCGGGTGAACTCAATTTTTGTGTCGCCACAATTTCTTGAATCGTATCGATCGTACCCACGCCCACTTTTTCATTTTCAGTCGTTCCGTTTTGTATAATCGCAATCGGCATTTCTCCTTTGTGTTCTTTTTGGAACAAGTCTACAATCTGTGCCAACTTACTCATCCCCATCAAAATGACAACAGTCGCTGTGGACTGGGAAGCCAATGCAACATCCTTTGATAATTTCCTATCGGAGGTGGTGCCGGTGATTACCCAAAAACTTTCGGAAACACCTCGTTTGGTTAACGAAATTCCTTGATAAGCGGGAACTGCAATGGACGAGGAAATTCCAGGAATCACTGCTGTTGGAATTCCAAAGCTTTCGATAAAATCAATTTCTTCACTTCCTCGACCAAAAATAAAGGGATCCCCTCCTTTTAATCGAACTACATTTCCATAGGTAAGGGCATTATCTACAATTAACTGATTGATTTGTTCTTGAGTATAGGCGTGGCAACCTTTGCGTTTGCCTACGAATATTTTGATGGATTTCTTTGGTGCATAGGTTAGGATTTCTTCATTTGCCAAGGCATCATATAAAACGACTTGGGCTTCTGATAATGCTTTGGCACCTTTGATTGTAAGTAAATCAGGATCCCCTGGACCTGCTCCTACAAGTGTTACTGATGGTCGTATATTTTTAATCATGTTCTAAATCTTTAGCTCGGTATTGTTCTATAATGTCAAAAAAAGCAAGGGCTTCTTGAATGTATTTTTCTGCAAATACTGCAGTGGGTTCATTTTGATTAATTTGGTACACCACTTCACGAAAAGTAGTCGGCAACTGGATTTTATTAGTAGCTACAAAAACCGTATCAAACAAATCGATGATTCCTGCATGATGATTCGTTTTTTGGTCTTCGGCAAGCAACAAAGCTTTGGCTCCATTTACAAAACCAGCATACGCATGATAAATGGCATCTGCCCATTTTTGTTCCTCAAAAGCTTCCTGAGCAAAAGTTAATTTATCCTTCGCTTCTAACAATAAAGTCGCCACCAAATCGATTACCACGCCCGCGCATTCTCCCACTCCAACAGCCTTAACATAATTATCGGCATTTCCCCAGTCTACAAAATCCGCCGCGGTGAGGTTGGTTACATCGGCCAAGGGTTTTAAAAATTCGTAAAAATATTTTTCCCCTTTGGTATCATAATACGCTAAAAAGGATTGCCCGTTTGCATTCGCACTAAAATCATTTAAGATCAATCGCAGTGCCTCTGGTCCTCTTCGGCTTGGAATTTTGATTACTTTATCCGAGAAACGACCTGCTCCATTTCCTAAAACGCCACCACCTAACAAGACTTGAAGTGCTGGTGCTACAAGTTTACCTGAATTGATTGACATGCCTTGAAAACCAATATGGGCCATATTGTGTTGCCCGCAAGCATTCATACAACCGCTTATTTTGATGGTTATTTCTTGATTATTTTGGTATTGTGGGTATTCTGTTGTGAGCACCCGTTCTAACTCCACAGCGATTCCAGTACTACTTGCAATCCCTAAATTACAGGTGTCCGTTCCTGGACAAGCCGTAATATCAGCAATCGAGTTGTAACCCAAACTAACAAAGTCTAGCTTTTTTAATTCCTGATAGAAAAAAGGTAAATTTTCTACTTTTATATGACGAATCAGAATATCCTGTCTCAAAGAAAAACGCAATTCGTTGGCTGCATAATTCTTTATCAATTCAGCCAATACTCTCGCTTTATCCGTATAAAAATCGCCCAATTGTACTTTTATTCCAATAGCGACATAACCCGCTTGTTTTTGCGCAATTACATTCGATTTTTTCCAAGCTTCAAAAGCAACTTGATCTTCAATTTCTACTTTTGGCACTTCCAATAAAGTGGCAGGGATTTCATCCGAAAAAGCGGTCGTGTCAATTTCAACTACATGGTATGAAAGGGCTTTTTTCTCTTCGTCAACCAATCTTAGAAATTCTTCCCTTCCGATATCTTTGATTAAAAATTTCATACGGGCTTTCAATCGTTTGGCTCTTTCTCCAAAACGATCAAATATTCTCAAAACGCCCTCTGTGGTTGGAATAATCTCGTTGGCAGGGATAAAATCAGACAAAACTTCGGCATGACTGGGTTGCGAGCCCAATCCACCCCCTAGTAGTACCTTAAATCCTCTTTCTCCGTTTACTATTTTTGGGATAAAGCCCAAATCATGAATGTAACTCAGTGCAGTATCTTTATCGGAAGAAGAAAAAGACATTTTGAATTTACGACCCATTTCTTGACACACTGGATTTCTCAAGAAAAACTGAAACAACGCCTGTGCATAAGGCGACACGTCAAATGGTTCTTCTACATCAATTCCTGCTGTTTCACTCGCTGTAATATTTCTTACCGTATTCCCGCAGGCTTCTCTTAAAGTAATAGCATCTTTCTCCAGTTCCGCCCAAAGTGCTGGCGTTCTGTCTAAGCTTACGTAGTGAATTTGGATATCCTGACGCGTGGTAATGTGTAATCTTCCAGTGGAATAGGTATCCGATACTTTAGCAATTCGCAATAATTGCTCGCTGGTTACTTTTCCGAAAGGCAATTTAATCCGAATCATTTGCACGCCTTCCTGACGCTGGCCATATACCCCACGTGCTAAACGAAGGCTACGAAAACGCTCGTCATCAATTTTTCCTTCTTTAAATAAAAAGATCTTTTTTTCTAAATCTATAATGTCTCTTTGGACAATTGGGTTTTCTATTTCGGTTCTAAAACTTTCCATCTGTTTAAAGTATTAGCTATTGGCTTTCGCTTTTAGCAATTTGTGATTTTAACTGGTTTTTTTACTACTGGCTAAAAGCCTATAGCTTGGTTTTAATTTATAAATCCAACTCCTGCAGTAGTGTTGGTGGCGGTATCAATTAAGATAAAAGCACCATTTGATTTATTATCATTGTAAGCATCAAAATATAGGGCTTTACTCAACTTTATTGTTACTTCTCCTATTTCATTAATCGCCAATTGGGCGGCTGGCGTAGATCCTGAATAATCAGTAGCAATTACATTTTTTATACTGTCTATTTTTGCTAAAACACTATTGGTATGGTGCTGTACAATGTATTTTGATCCAGGAACTAATTTTTTACTATCCATCCAACAAATAGTGGTATGAATCTCTTTTTCTATTTTAGGTAGCGCGTCGGATTTTACAATCATATCGCCTCGGGTCACATTAATATCGCTTTCTAATTCGATGGTGATGGAAGATCCTGCAGCTGCCTCTTGAAATTGCTTGTCAAAAAAGTGAATATTTTTGATTGTTGAAGTCGTCAGAGAGGGCAGTACCGTTACGGTATCTCCCACTTTAAGGGAATTTCCATATAATTTTCCTGCATAGCCTCTAAAATCATGGTATTCCTCTGTTTTGGGTCTAATTACCGTTTGAACTGGAAAACGCGCTTGTCCACTTTCGTTGACCTCTTCGGGCTCTAATGCTTCTAAATGTTCCAAAATGGTTTGCCCCTTGTACCAAGACATATCTGCTGATTGAGCCACTACATTTCCACCATTTATAGCGCTCAATGGAATATAACTCACCCTTTGTTGCTTGAACGTACTTTTATGGTTTAACTCCTGAAAATCCGCTTTAATATTATTATAAACTTCTTCGGAATAATCAACCAAATCCATTTTATTAATTGCTACAATTACTTCTTTAACCCGCAACAAATTATTGATAAAGAAGTGGCGGTAGGTTTGTTCAATTACCCCTTTTCGCGCATCAATTAAAATAATCGAAACTTGTGAAGTGGAGGCGCCGGTAACCATATTCCTAGTATATTCTACGTGCCCTGGGGTATCGGCAATAATATAACTTTTTTTAGCAGTCGAAAAATAAATATGCGCTACATCAATGGTAATTCCTTGTTCCCTTTCAGCAACCAAACCATCGGTAGCCAACGAAAAATCCAAATAATCATATCCTTTTTGTTTGCTGCTTTTTTCTATTGCTTCTATTTTATCACTGGTCAACGATTGGGTATCGTATAATAATCGTCCGATTAAGGTACTTTTACCATCGTCTACACTTCCTGCTGTTGCTATTTTTAAAACTTCCATTTGTATTTTGTTTAAAGTTTAAGGTTTAAAGTTGTTTAACTTTCACCTCAAATCTTTTATTTTTTAAATCTCTTAATTCTTAAATCTCTTTTCTAAAAGTACCCCTGCTGTTTTCTTTTTTCCATGGCGGCTTCCGATCGTTTATCATCAATTCTAGCCCCCCTTTCTGAAATAGTGGAAGATCTAATTTCACTTACTACTTCTTGAATCGTCGCTGCATAGGATTCAACTGCAGCCGTACAACTCATATCACCAACGGTTCTGAAGCGAACAATTCGTTCTTCGATTTGTTCGTCTTCGTCTTGGTACACATAAGGAGAATGGGACCAAATCAACCCGTCTCTCAAAAAAACTTT
>CALQBR020000069.1 GCA_943328865.2 Sphingobacterium thalpophilum | reverse complement strand
TTCGTTATATTTTCATTTGAAGGTTTTGCGATGGGTTCTAGATTAAACCATAGTGTTGGCGCATTAAACGACAATTCAAATTGGTTCATCATTAGTTGGAGTAAAACGGTGGGAGATTTAAGAGTTTCACATTTTATTGGCATGCACGCCTTACACGTTTTACCAATACTCTCGTACTATGTTTTAAAAAACACAAAATTGACCATTGGACTTTCTGTTATATATGGATTGTTAGCTTTGGCGACACTCGTTCAGGCATTACAAGGCAGACCACTAATCAAATCAAACAAAACACCTAACGAAAAGACAAACAAAATGTAAACAACCCAACAGACAAAACCGCTAATATTAACAAGAGTTTTGTAAAATCCAGAGCGTGTAGATATAGCATCAGCACTAAAGAACAATTACTTATTCATTATACTAAAAATAAAATAAACGCATTAAAATAATTTTTATTTATATTTGATAAAGAAATTCCAACCCAATAATCTAATTTTTAATATTATGAAATCTACATTTATCACTCTAAAAAAATCGTTATTTACAATACTTACAGGTTTCGCACTACTTTTTGGAAATACATCAATGGGCTTACCAGCTGAAGATCCAAATACTATTATAGGTGTTTGGAAAACAGGAGAAGGAAATGCGGTAGTGCGCATTTATAAAAATGGAGATAAATACCAAGGCAAAATTGTATGGTTAAAAGAACCAAATGACCCTGAAACAATGAAACCAAAATTAGATAAAAACAATCCAACCGAATCATTCAAAAACAGACCTGTACTTGGTTTAATAAATATATGGGGGTTTAGCCAAACATCTAAAAACCTATGGGAAGACGGTAATATTTATGATCCAAAAAGTGGAAACACCTATTCTTGTACCATAAAAATGATAAGTCCTAACTCTTTAGAAGTAAGAGGGTATATTGGTGTTTCAATAATTGGTCGGACCGATATCTGGACTCGCCAAGTTGCTAAAAATTAAGGCGAAACAAAATTAAGACTGAGATTAAAATAAAATGGGTTATCTAGTTTACTGCTGAAGTAAGTCTGGTCAATTCCTTTGGCATCGTATTCGTTCATTACATCAAAACGAAAATTGTAGCGCAATCCAGCTTGTGCGCTTAACCAAACAAAACCGCTTATTTTCTTATCCCACATTAATCTTGGTTTAAATTCACCTCGCTGAATAAATACTTTTCCTGTTTGACTATTCGGTAAATTCATAAAAAATTGATTCCCTTCTAATTCAAAACCAACTTGAAGAATATTGGAAGTAGAAAAATTGTATTTTAAATGGCCTCGTGCAGGTAATAAAAGCTCCATACCCCAATGATCATTGAATGTTTTATTCCAAAATAACACTGGAACGTGTAAAAGCCTCCCTGCACGGTAGGTACGTGAAATACCTGCACCAATCATATTTTTGTCTGACTTTTTCCAACCATAAATTATAGCACCACTAAACGTAAAGGCATCGCTTGTAATCTCATCAAAACGCTGATAAAAACCATTCACATCACCACTCCCTTGGAAAATCACAAAATTCTTTTCATTCAAGGGTTTAAAAACAGTAGTAGTAATGCCTGTTGTGGTCATTGCCTTACTATCAAGTACCTGAGCAAATGTATTCGTACCTGGATTATCAATAAAAAACTTGCTGGACCAATAATTAGCTCCTAATTGCCAAATAATCTTGGTATTTGAAATTACTGGAATATTGGCTTGCGCTTTTATTGCTGAAACTCGACTTACTCTAATGTCTTGATTCATAAGAGACATCCCATCTATTCTAACATCAGGCATTGTGAAACTCCCTTGGTTTTCAAATCCGATACTCAATATTCTTTGGGGAACTTGGTTGATTACTTTTGAGTTACAGTATCTTTTAACACCTTCAGCGTCGCCAAAATTACTATAATCTAAAACATCTGTACTGTCAATTTGTGCGAATGCATTACAAGAAAAAAATACCAAACAAACGAATACTATTTTGTACATAAGTTATCAATTAATGATTAATATAAAAACAAATATAAGTCATGAAAATTATTTTTTTATGCTATTCCTAATTTTTATAAAAAAATATTAGAAAATATTAATTTATCAATACATCAAATGTCTTTTGGGATTATTTCTGGAGCCTGCCTGAATTTCATGTTTTAACCAAAAACATCCCATAAAAAATTGGTTATCTTAATCAACAGAAAAAACTTTTTCGCATGAGCATAAGTATTGAAACAGACGATTGCTCTCACAAAAAAATATTTTTTATCTTTTGAATAATTAATAATATAAAATTGAATCTACACGCTCAAACCAATACATTCCTTTATTATGTCTACCAAAGCGCTTAAAAAAGCTTAATGGAGCAACCTCTTGGGAACATATCTTAAAATAAAACAAAATTTTGTTTAACTTTATTTAAAAATAATTAAACATTATGTACCTTTAGGGTCTAAATTGAAATGAAGATGGCTACTAAAAAAACACCTCTTACAAAAGATACGCTTATCGCCATGTATATGGATTATACCTTAGCGCACGACGAAAAACCGAAATCTGTTTACCAATTCTCCAAAATTAATGGCTTCACAGAATCTGCATTCTATGCCTTTTTTGGAACAATAGAAAGCCTCGAAAAAGAGATTTTTAAGACTTTCCTGGATAAAACCTTAGAATTATTAGATAAAAATAAAGATTACGACAGTTATGACATGAAGTCAAAAATGTTGAGTTTTTATTTCACTTTTTTTGAATTACTAACTGCCAACAGAAGCTACGTGGTGATGAGTTTGAAACAGCACCAGCATCAACTAAAGAACCTCATGCAGCTTTCCGAGTTGCGGGTGGCATTCAAAAAATATGTAACTGGAATCATCACCGACGATATCCGAACCCAACAAGAGCGTTTTCAAAATTTTCAGGACAAAGCGATACAAGAAGGCTCTTGGATACAATTATTACTGACCTTGAAATTCTGGTTAGACGATGATTCTGCAGCCTTTGAGAAAACAGACCTATATATTGAAAAATCCGTAAAAGTAACCTTTGAGTTGATGCACATCACGCCAATTGATAGTTTAATCGATTTTGGAAAATTCATTTTTAAAGAAACTATACAAAAAAAGTCATGAAAACCATCGATTATATTCCAACATCAAAAATAGAACGCGCCAGCAAATTGGTACAAACAGGTGCAAAAGTAGGGGTCAATTATTTGAAATATTACGGCGAGAAATTGGTGAATCCAGACATCACTAAAGACAAACTCAATGAGAATAATGCTGAAGACATTTATGATGGTTTAAAAAGCCTCAAAGGAAGTGCTTTGAAAGTAGCCCAGATGCTTAGTATGGACAAGAGTTTTTTGCCACAGGCATATGTAGAAAAATTTTCGTTGTCTCAATTCTCCGTTCCGCCATTATCGGCTCCATTGGTTTTAAAAACCTTTAAGACCAATTTTGGAAAAACACCTTATGAAATATTCGACGAATTTAACGCCAATTCTATCAATGCGGCGAGTATCGGTCAAGTGCATTTGGCAGTTAAAGACGGGAAAAAACTAGCGGTAAAAATCCAATATCCTGGAGTAGCCAATAGTATTTCTTCCGATTTAGCATTGGTAAAACCAATCGCTATTCGAATGTTTAACCTTCAAGGAAAGGATTCTGATAAATATTTTAAGGAAGTAGAAGACAAGCTTATTGAAGAAACCAATTATTTATTGGAACTCCAACAAAGTGAAGCGGTTGTAAATGCCTGCAATAAAATTAAAAATTTGGTATTTCCTAAATATTATCGGGAATACTCTTCTGACAAGATCATTACCATGGATTGGATGACTGGGATTCATTTGTCGGAATTCACCAAGCAAAATATAGATCTAAAAACGGCCAATACTATTGGTCAGGCCTTGTGGGATTTTTATATGTATCAAATTCACGTACTGAAAAAAGTACATGCCGATCCGCACCCTGGAAATTTTCTCGTTAGCGAAAAAAACGAACTGGTCGCATTGGATTTTGGTTGTATGAAGCAAATCCCAAATGACTTCTACCTCCCCTATTTTGAATTGATAGACAAAAAAATAATCGATAACAAGACCTTATTTAATGAGAAGTTGTTTGCTTTAGAGATTCTTAGAGTGGATGATTCACCAGAAGAAGTTGAGTATTTCACCCAGATGTTCTATGATTTGTTGTCGCTTTTTACAAAGCCATTTCAGGCCGAAAAATTTGATTTTTCCGATGCTTCATTTTTTGAAAGCATTGCGCAATTGGGCGAGCGATTTTCAAAAGACACCAATTTAAGGAAAATGAATGGCAACCGTGGTTCAAAACATTTCATCTATATGAATCGGACCTTCTTTGGATTATACAATTTGATGTTTGATTTGAAAGCTGAAATTATTGTCAATCAATACCAACAATACCAATAACTATTGAAAGCACTTACCGATTTAGACAAAGACCGAATTATAGAAATGGCCTGGGAGGACCGCACTACTTTTGAAGCGATTACATTACAATTCGGATTAAAAGAACAAGAAGTCATTAATCTAATGCGGGCAGAAATGAAAGCTTCCAGTTTTAGAATGTGGCGCCAAAGGGTTCAAGGACGCAAAACAAAACATGAAAAATTAAGACCATTCCGTGAAGGTCGTTTTAAATGTTCTAGACAGAGACAAATCAATAATAATAAGATTTCTAAACGATAATATAAATCCTTTGAGATTCCGAATCACAAACTCAAATAAAATTCCAATTCTATGAAAAACATTGTAATTATTGGCGGAAGTAAAGGCATTGGGCAGGCGATTTTGTTGCAGCAACTCGAAAGCAATACCATCTACAATATTAGTAGAACCGCTCCTGAATTCACCCATCCCAACTTGAAACATTTCACCTTAAATGTACTAGAGGATGTACTTCCAGAGATAGAAAGTATTGATGCACTGATTTATTGCCCTGGATCGATCAACTTAAAACCGATTATGAGTTTAAGCATCGCCGATTTTAAGAATGATTTTGAAATTAACGTGATTGGAGCCGTCAAAACGATTCAGAAATATTTACCTGCTTTAAAAAAAGGAAATGATCCCTCGGTGGTTTTATTTAGTAGCGTTGCCGCAAAATTAGGAATGCCTTTTCATGCTAGTATCGCCGTGGCCAAAGCAGGAATCGAAGGACTTGTAAAATCCCTTGGGGCAGAATTGGCGGCAATAGTGAGAATCAATGCGATTGCACCCACCATTACGGAGACTTCTCTTTCAGCAAATATTCTTAGAAATGACCGAATGAGAGACAATATGATTGAACGACATCCGATGAAAAGTTATCTAAAACCAAAGGAAGTAGCACAAATGGCTCATTTTCTAATTTCGGAAAATGCCAAATCAATTTCAGGGCAAGTTTTTGAAATGGATTATGGATTGGTCACCTTCAAAATGTAAATTAATCAACAAACAACAATCCCAAATACATGAAAAGTTACGAAAAAGCAGAAACTTACGATACCGATAAAACCGACTCTCTATCAAAAAATTACAAAGCCATCATTGAAAATTTAGGTGAGGATGTAACCCGAGAAGGACTTGAAAAAACACCTGAGCGCGTGGCTAAAGCGATGCAGTTTTTAACCCACGGGTATGATTTAAATCCACTAGAAATATTAAAATCGGCGATGTTCACCGAGGACCACCAACAAATGATTGTGGTAAAAGACATCGAGGTTTATTCCATGTGCGAACATCACATGCTGCCTTTTTTTGGAAAAGCGCATGTGGCTTATATCCCGAATGGTAAAATTGTAGGTCTAAGTAAAATCCCAAGAATAGTGGATGCTTTTGCTAGAAGAATGCAAGTACAAGAACGCCTTACAGACCAGATAAAAAACTGCATCCAAGAGGCTTTGAATCCACTTGGCGTGGCTGTGGTTATTGAAGCCCAACACATGTGCATGCAAATGAGAGGTATTCAGAAACAGAATTCAGTAACGACTACTTCTTCTTTTAATGGTGCTTTTGAAAAAGACAAAACCAGAAAAGAATTCATTAGTTTGGTTTCTAATAAGCTTAGCTAAATAAAACACCACATCTTACCTAACAGGCGCTTTGGAAACACTCCAAAGCGCCTATTTTTTTAATCAATTAATCGCTCTATACTCTTTATGGTATAAGAAGAATCAATACTTCATACATTACCAGAGATCGCAATGGTCTTGTTTAAATATTTCTGATTCGATTGATATTAATTGATAAAAAAAACATTGTGGTGGGTAGCGGGGGTAATAACAAAAATTCCCTTTTTAGAGCCAATATCATGGAGGGTTTTATTACGATAAAAACGTAAAATAAAAGTAACTACCCCATAAAAATACGGACCACAAGTAACTTCCTTTTTTTTTCATTATTTTCTGTTTTATCCTACAAATTTAATGCGATGTCGTGCTGTTAATTAAAAAAATAATCTTAACTTTATTACATTAACGATTTTAAAAATGAAAACTTTACTATTCCCTTCGTTATTTGGTTTGACTCTTGTTATTTCAGAATTTCCTATTGATTCTGAAGGAATTAGGAGGAATAAAATCTTCTTTGGCATCACCCAATGCCTATATAGGCAAAAGTAAGCCTCTTTAGAATCAAAAAGACATTATCCGTCAAGGTGTAACCGTTTTTGTTACATCCAAAAATAACAGAAAATCAATAGAGCAGTAATGGTAAAGACAATTAGCCGATTGTCTTCAAGCATAATACGCAAAAAAAATAGAGCTCCCAATTATGAAAAATATAACATTATTATTCGTTTTTACATTCCTAACTCTTGTTATAAATGCACAAGATAAAATGCAAACCAAAACTGGTAAAATAACATTTGAAGCTTCAATTCCTTCATTTGAAGAAGTGAAAGCTACTAATGAAACTGCTTCTTGTATTATACAACTAAAAACAGGAAAAATAGCCAGTTTGGC
>CALQBR020000068.1 GCA_943328865.2 Sphingobacterium thalpophilum | reverse complement strand
CGAGCACTTCTTTAGAAGTATGAGGGCCAGGAATAATTTCGAATAATTTCAAGTAGCGCGCAGGATTAAAAAAGTGCGTTCCACAAAAGTGTTTTTGGAAATCCTCGCTACGACCTTCACTCATAAAATGAATAGGAATACCTGAGGTGTTTGAGGTAATTAGCGTTCCTGGTTTCCTGAATTTTTCAATCTGTTCAAAAACTATTTTTTTGATGTCTAAACGTTCTATGACCACTTCGATTATCCAGTCTACCTGAGCAATTTTTGCCATATCATCCGTGGTGTTCCCCGTTGTAATTCGATTGGCAAATTTTTGATTGTAAAGTGGAGCTGGTTTCGATTTTAGCGCATTGGCTAAATGATCATTGACTAATCGATTACGAACGATTTTACTATCTAACGTAAGCCCTTTTTTAGCTTCTGCTTCATTTAGTTCATTGGGTGTAATATCCAATAACAACACTTCAACACCAATGTTAGCAAAATGACAAGCAATACCAGATCCCATGATTCCGGAACCAATTACAGCAACTTTTTTAATTATGCGTTTCATTTTTTTGTTTGATTAAATATATTTTTTTCTATTATTAATTCATTAATCATTTCAGAAACTTCCATAAAATGCTGAAGTTTTTCTTTTGAAATATTTTTAATTATGGTTTCATTGAATTTTAAAACGGTCATTTTTGATAATTCTCTTTTTTCTTTTCCAAATTCAGTAAGGTAAATCAATACACCGCGACCATCATTTGGATTTTTTTTTCTAAATATCAAACCTTTTTTCTCCATTGTTTTTAAGGTTCTGGTTAGACTAGTTGCTTCCATCCCCATTTTAGGCGCTAAAGCAGTGGAAGGGATCCCTTTCTCTTTGTCTATAGTTAATAATACAAATCCTGTTGCCATTGTGGCCCCGTACTTTGAAGCTTCTTCATTGTACATTCGTGAAACCGCTTGCCAGGTTGATCGTAAAATATAATCTATTGTTTTACTTTTCATATTCCCAAATATAGTAAAATAAAATAGTATGCATGCATACTATTTTATTTTTGTTTATTAATTTTAAACAAATAGGTAATTCGTAATATTATTTCAAATTGTCACGATCCAAAATGAGACTAAAATATAGAATAAGTATAATTTAGATTAACTAACGTGTTGTATGAATATAGACAGTTGGTAAATGTTATTAAAATTTACAAAGTTTTTCCTTCATCTACAAAAAAATATATATATATTTGCCAAAATTTTAATAGCAAAAAACAACAAAAAAAAAATACTATGAAAAGAATTGCATTGTCAGCTTTGTTTTTGGTAATTTCAGCATCATCCATTAATGCTCAAAAAACTAACAATAACGAGGTTAAAAAAGGAAAAGAGTATAACAAATGGTCTTTAGATATTAATGGCGGTTTTAGCAAACCTGCAGCTCCTTTTGTAGCTGGTCATTATATTGATAACACCAATTTGTTTCATCTTGATTTAGGTGCGCGTTACATGATTAATCCTAAATTTGGTTTTAAGGTTGATTTTGGATATGATACTTTTGAAAACAGTTCAAGAAGTATTACTGATTTTACTGGTCAGTATTATAGAGCCAACGTTCAAGGTGTTGTTAACTTAGGACGTACACTTAATTTAGAAGACTTTTCTAAAAATGTAAATTTACAATTCCACATGGGACCTGGTTATGCATTTATGAATAATGACAACTTTAAAGGTAACGATAACATGGCTAATTTATTATTTGGTTTGACAGGTCAAATAAAATTATCCGACAGGGTTGCTTTCAATGCTGATTTCACATTAATTAATAACATTAGACAACATCATTCTTTTGATGGAACTCAATTTGCTGGACCAGTTCTTTCAGATAGAGCTTTCAATGGAGAAATGTACAATGCCTCTATAGGTCTTTCTATTTATTTAGGAAAATATGCAAAACATGCTGATTGGTATATTCAAGATAAATTAGATGACAAACTTGAAGCTTTAAAAGTTAGAGTAGGTGATTTAGAAACTATGATGAATGATTCAGACAAAGATGGTGTACCAGATTATTTAGATGTTGAAAACAATTCTATTGCAGGAGTTGCAGTTGACACAAAAGGAAGAATGGTTGATATGAATTATAACAAAATTGCTGATGAATTAGAGCAATTTATTTCTAATAATTATGTAAGTAAATCTGAGTTTACAAATAATCAATCTAACAATGACAAAGCAAACATTGTTAAAGAATTTATCAATAATGGTTATGTATTTACTTATTTTGATTTAAATAAATCAACTCCAACAAATGTTTCTACCGAGGGTATTGATTTTATTTTAACTTATCTTAGAAGTAATCCTTCATCTTCAGTTGATATTATTGGAAGTGCAGATGAAACTGGTGAAAGTGAAGCAAATAATATTTTAGCTACAAGTAGAGCTAACAATGTGAAAAACATTTTAGTAAAAGCAGGTGTTAATCCAACAAGATTAAATGTAGTTTCAAGAGGTGAAGATAAATCTGTTGATAAAGAATCAGAAGGTGCTAGAAAATTAGTTAGAAAAGTAATTTTTAAAGTTAAATAATTAATTCGTTATTAAGATATAAAATATATTTTTAACTTTTTATATAACAAGAAACCGTCTCAGAAGTGAGACGGTTTTTTATTATTAATAAGGTAATATTTCACTTACTTGTTGCATCATATTAATTGGAATAGTTATGATTAACAAAGAAGACTTAATAAGTTAACTTAGTAAGTTCTTTAAGACTGGGTGAACATGAAAATAAAGTTTCAATAGATTATCGATTTATGCCAATAATTTAAAGAAATCTATTCACTATTTCAGGTTTCGGAATCATACAGGATACTTGCTTTCCATACCATTTGTAACGGTTCTTAGCAACATAATCATATATGGGATTTCTTAAAAAAGTAGGGATTATTCTGAATAAGAATGCATAATGAAAAATTCCTGACAAATCCTTGGCAATTTCTAATGCTGCGGTTGATTTATAGTAGTAAGCAACTCCAGGTTCATATAGTATAATGCTATCAATATTTTTAGAATCAATCCCAATGTGGTTAATGATTGCAGTTCCCAAATCAGATTGGATGGCTACAAATCGGAAAATATCTTTTTTGTCGTGTTCAATTACAATTTCAACTGAAGTGCTACATAAATGACAAAAGCCATCAAAAAGAATTATTTTTTTATTTTTTGGTAAACGTTCCATATTATTTTTTTGATTCAACCCACTCCAAAACATCTAAACTTACTTTCGAAGTAAACATTCCATAATTTACGGTTGCTTTGTTTTTTTCAATGGAATTAATTGTTCCTACAGCTTTTCCATCAAACATTCGAACACGATCTCCTATTTTTAAAATGGGTTTTGGTTTTTCAACAACCAAATTGGCTTTTAATTTTTTTTCTTTTTTTTCTTGACGGATTTCTTGAACTTGAAGGGTAACTTCCTGAATCACTTCCTTTTTCTTTTCCTCTTTAACTTTTATTTCTTTAGCAGTCGCTTTTGTTCTTTTTGAATTCTCGATTTCGACAATTTTTAAAAATTCGCCAATTAAGTCTTTTTTACTTTTATTATTAAAATACCGCTCGGCTAAATCTTCTATTTTTTGACCAATGTAAATTGTTTTCTGATTGCTGTCATACAATTCCTGATAGCTTTCTAGTTTTTGTTTGATCTTTACATTAATGGTCTCCATTTTCCTTCCCTCTTCCCGTGCCTTGGTTTCTTCTTCCTTTAATGTTTGGGAAGTTTTTTCCATTTTAGAACGCTCTTTTTGAAGTGTTGCAATGGTTTTATCGAAACGGACTTTCCCAACTTCAATCTTCTTTTTAGCCCGGTTGATTAAACCAAAGGGGATTCCATTTTTTTGAGCCACTTCAAAGGTAAATGAACTTCCAGCTTGTCCCAAAACCAATTTATACATTGGTTCCAATGTCTTTTCATCAAAAAGCATATTGGCATTTAGAGCAAAAGGCAACTCATTGGCTAATATTTTTAAATTGGAATAATGCGTGGTAATAATTCCAAAAGCTTCCCGATGATAAAACTCTTCTAAGAAAATTTCTGCCAAAGCACCACCTAATTCAGGATCTGATCCCGTTCCAAATTCATCAATTAAGAATAGGGTTTTTTGATTGCACTTTTTTAGAAAATAATTCATGTTTTTCAATCGGTAACTATAAGTACTCAAATGATTTTCTATAGATTGATTGTCGCCAATATCTGTTAAAATTCTATCAAACAAAAAAGTTTCACTTCGTTCATGGACAGGAATCAACATGCCGCTCTGTAACATTAATTGAAGTAAACCAACGGTTTTTAAAGAAATTGTTTTTCCACCTGCATTGGGACCAGAAATGACAATGATTCTATTTTCCTGATGAAGCTCTATTGTTTGTGGGTGGGTAACTTGATTTTTTTCTTTGTTGTTTAAGAGCAAAATAGGGTGGAAGGCATCCCTGAAATACAACCTGCGTTCCTCGCGGATTGTTGGTAAAATACCGTTTATTTTTCGTGCATATTTTGCTTTTGCGGCAATCACATCAATATCGCTCAAAAAATCCTGATACTGAATTATAAGAGCTAAAAATGGGCGAATTTCGTTAGAGAGTTGTTTCAATATTCGCGTAATTTCTTCCTTTTCTTCATACTCCAAATTACTCAATTCTCGGGAATATTTCAGGGTAGTTTCGGGTTCAATATAAGCGATACTTCCTGTTTTGGAACTACCGAGAATGGAACCCTTTACTTTCCGTCTGTACATCGCTAAAACGGCTAAAACCCTGCGGTTTTGAACAAAACTTTCCTTGATGTCATCCAAGTAATTCAAGGCATTGTATTGGGTGAGTGCTATGCCAAAACTTTGGTTCACTTTTCCTCGAACAAGGTTCATGTCCCGACGGATATTCAACAAATCCGGTGAAGCATTATCTTTAATTTCACCATATTTATCAACAATTTCATCAACTTTTTGGATGATGACTTTGGTAAATTCAACTTGGGAAGCTTTGGTATTGAGATAGGGATAATAATCGTCGAATTTTTTAAAATACTGCAAAAGTGTATTAACTGTTTCTGAAATGGTAGCAATTTTTCTAAAACTGCCCACTTCTAGAAAACTATCCTCAATAGCCAAAAATTTGATTTCATAGGTAATGGCATCAAATCCATGATTGGGAATGGCATTATTATTTTGAAAAGAAGCAATGTACTCTGAAGTTTGCATTAAGGCATTCATCAGTTGCTCTTTTTCTTTAAATGGAGTGATTTCAAGTGCTTTTTGTTTTCCAATATCTGTATTACAAATCGAAGAAATGGTTTCGAGAACTGTTGGAAATTGAAGGTCTTGAAGGGTTTTTTCTGTAATATTGATCATGGTACTATTTAGCGCTTTTTCATTACAAAAATACGCAATACTTGAAACTATTCCATCGAGATTTTCAAAGTTTTCCTGATTCTTTAAGTAGAATTCAAATTGATCTTATTGCTTGTTTGAACATCTGTGTATCTTTGTACATTAATTTAAAAAAATATGAATTTTAACCTGAATGACACATGGAAAGCCATATTATCGGACGAAATCAAGAATCCATATTTTCAAGATTTGATGCATGAAGTTGATAAAGAATATCAAAATCAAATTTGTTATCCTCCTAAAGAACTTATTTTTTCAGCATTTGATTATTGCTCTTTCGAGGATTTAAAAGTGGTTGTTATTGGTCAAGATCCTTACCACGGTGATGGCGAGGCCAATGGATTGTGCTTTTCTGTAAATGATGGGGTTAAAATTCCTCCTTCATTGCGTAATATTTTCAGAGAAATTAATGATGACTTTGGTAGTATATTTTATCCAACTTCGGGAAATTTAGAACATTGGGCAAAACAAGGAGTGTTACTTTTAAATGCTTCGCTTTCGGTTAGAAAAGACCAACCCAATAGCCACAAGCATTTAAAATGGAATTTTTTTACAGATGCTGTCATTGAGAAAATCTCCAAAGAAAAAGAACAGGTTGTATTTTTACTTTGGGGTACTTTCGCTCATAAAAAGGGTTTAAAAATTGACCGAAATATACATTTGGTTTTAGAGTCTGGACATCCTTCGCCAATGAGTGCCAATCAAGGGAAATGGTTTGGAAATAAACATTTCAGTAAATGCAATGAATATCTAAAAGCAAAAGGACTTTCAGCAATTGAGTGGTAATTAATTCACAGTAAAATAGTATATGGAATTAAGATTATTATTGATAGTAGTAAAGATTGTCATCTTTAAATTTAATTCTTTACTATTAGAGATCAATTCTACCTCATTCGAATCGCTATTATAACCAAAATTTAAACGATACTGTCCTGATTCCAATAATGGGAACCCAACATTGTATTCATACGTTTTATTTACTGGATTGTATTTGCAGTACCCATAGACAAAAGTCCCTGAGGCTGCATTTCCTTTTTTTATATCCAGTTTATCTGTAGAAACGATAACAGCTTTCCATTCATTACCAATTTTTCTTTCTAAGACATATGAAAAATAGAAAGAATCTGCTCCACCAGTGGTTCTATAAATATCTAATAATTCAGTTTGATCGGCTTCAATTTGGTATCTAGAGAAATCTGCAGAAACATAGAGATAATCTCCAACATTATATTGATCTTCTGTTTTTATAGCTACTAAATTTTTTGCATTATGCAGATATACTGTATTGTAAAAACCATCATCATTTGTGTTACAATTTGTTAAAACAAATAGTAATATTGTAAATAGAATAAAATATTTTATCTTTTTCATATTTTTAGTATTTAAAATCGGTAACCAAAATTTAGACCAACACGAGAAATAACATCAGGACTTGTATTGCGATTGATAATGTTTTTGCCAAAGCCAACCAAGAATTCAACTACCACTTTTTTCTTGAAATATATTTTGTATCCTAAACTACCTCCTAACGCCAAATCAAAATATGCGCTTTTTTGGTTTTTATAATAGGCATAGGGTAAATCAATGACT
>CALQBR020000067.1 GCA_943328865.2 Sphingobacterium thalpophilum | reverse complement strand
CGAATGACTTTAGTGGCATCGGTCCCATTGATGCCCGGTAAGTGCACATCCATTAGGATTAAATCATAATGATTATTTCTCGCCTTTTCTATAGCATCCTCTCCGTTTTCTACAATTTCACATATTGTTTTTTTGTTTTCCAGCATTTTTTGGGTAATCATCTGGTTGATTTTGTTGTCCTCTACCAAGAGTATCTTTTTATTTTCAAATACCGACTCATCGTAGTTTTTAGCAACTTCGGCAGCGGCTTTTTTTCCGAGTTTAAACTTTAGATCGAAAGAAAAACTAGAACCTTGGCCTACCTTACTTTCTAATTTTATTTTTCCGCCAAGAATATCAATTAATTTTTTTACAATGCTTAATCCTAATCCAGTTCCTCCGTATTTTCGGTTGATTTCGATGGAACCTTGGGAGAAACTTTCGAAAATAGTGTCTAATTTGTCTTCAGGAATACCAATCCCAGTATCAATTATTTCAAAATAAATAGAGACAGTTTCCTTTTTTAAGGAATGCAGTTTAGCTATGATTTTGACTTCCCCGTTTTTTGTGAATTTCAAGGCATTGTTAATTAAATTCATAAAAACCTGAGATAGTTTTGTTGGGTCGCCAATTAAATCATTCGGAATGGCTTGATCAATGTCCAAAATGTATTTATTGTTGTTGTCGCTGGCAATTTCTTTTAGCGAACATTGAATGTTTTCTAATAAAATTTTAAGATTAAAATTGATATACTCCACTTTAACAGTATTGGATTCAATCCTATTGATTTCTAATATATCATTGATAAAGGTCAATAAATAGTTTCCTGAAAATTGTAAAGACTCTAAATATTTCAGTTGTGATTTTTTGGGGTTCTCTTCTAATAGAAGATGCGTGATTCCGTTGATGGCATTCAAAGGGGTTCGCAATTCATGACTGACAATCGATAGAAAATCGGTTCTTGCTTTGGAAGCTTTTTCTGCATTCTCTTTAGCAACTTTTAATTCTGTATTTACCTGTTTTAGTAAAAAATTAGATCTAGTTCTAATGATGTTGTTTTTATACAAAGACAAACTCAATAAAGACAAAATGGAGATTAAAGCTATGGCTAATATACTAATGAGTTTTGTAAACTTATTGGTTCTCTCCTGGTGCTGATTTTCAATTTTTATTTTAGAAATGGTTTTCAGTTCCTTCGATTCTTTGAACTTAGCATAATCCTGGTCTTCTAGTTTTTCTTTTTTTTGCGTGAATTGGCTATTTTTTATTTCGTTATTTTTCTTTAGATAAAAAAGAGAATTTGCTGGGTCTGATTTTTTTTCATAAGCGATACTTAAGGATTTGTATATTTCCGCACTAAGCTCCCGATTTTCATTTTTTGAATTGTAGGCTAAAGCACGATTTAAGTAGTAGAGTGCTGAATTGGTTTTGTTTAACTTTAATTCGATGCTTCCTAATTGGTAAAAAGCAGTTGCTTTGTATGCTTCTTGGATGTTAGGGACAGCAATTACCGCATTGAAAAAAGAGGAAGCCAATTCGTATTGTTGTTTTTCTTGATAGATAATGCCTTTTTGAAGGTTTATAAGCATTAGCGCATAAGGCGTTTTGGTATGCTCATAGAGCGATTTTGCTTTGTCGAAATGCGTTTCGGCACTTTCGTACTCATTTGTCTCAATATAACAAAGGCCTAAATTGTAATAACACAAAGCTGCTTCTGTATCTTGTTTTAACGTATTGTATAAAGGGATACTTTTTTTAAAAACCGCAATAGCATCTTCATATTTTCTTAATTTATAATAAATAGAGCCAAAAGAGGAATAGGCATTTGCTTGTGCCGCAACATTTTTATCAGCTATTGCTTTCTGAATAGCCTTTTCAGAATATTGAAGGGCATCTCGAGTATTGTCATTCTCGATGTTGACTTTGGCTAATGATAAATAGTAAGTGACGCTATCTTTTTGTCTAAGAGATTGTTTTTCTTGGGCAAACACGAAAGAATAAAAAAACACGAAAAACAATAAATATGACCTCATTTACTTTATAGAATTTGCTAAACTTATTATAAATATAGCGAATTATTTTTTAGCTACTAATAGAATTAAATCGATAATTCGACTGGAATAACCAATTTCATTATCATACCAACCCACTACTTTTACCATCTTATCAATGACAGAAGTCAATTGGGCATCAAAGACACAAGAATTTTGATTGCCAAGAATGTCAACCGAAACAATAGGATCTTCGGTATAGTCAAGAATGCCTTTTAAATGGGTTTGGGAAGCCACTTTGAAAGCCAAATTGATTTCCTCAATGGTAACTTGTTTTTTTACATTGCAGGTTATATCGGTCAAAGAGCCGTCTGGGACAGGTACTCTGATACCGCACCCGCCAATTTTTTGGTCTAATTTAGGAAAAATTTTTGTCAGTGCTTTGGCCGCACCAGTAGTGGTAGGAACAATAGATTGGGAAGCACTTCGTGCCCGTCGTAAATCTTTATGCGGCTGATCGTGTAAGCTTTGGTCGGTAGTGTAGGAGTGCACCGTAGTAATATAGGCTTGTTCAATGCCACAAAGCGCATCAATAACTTTTATCATTGGTGCCGCATTATTGGTCGTGCAACTTGCATTTGAAATTATGGTTTCCGTTCCGTCTAGAATGTGTTCATTGACTCCTAAAACGACAGTTTTTATAGCGTCTGTTTCTGAAGGTGCGGAAAGAATTACTTTTTTGGCTCCAGCCAAAATATGGGCATTTATTTCTTCGATAGTTTTGTATTTTCCTGTCGCTTCTACAACAATATCAATAGCTAACGCGTTCCAATTTAAATGCGCTATGTTTTTCTCGTGAAAAAATAAATACAAATGGCCATCGACAATGATCCCTTTATCGTTATACGAAACTTCAAAAGGCAAAACGCCATGAATACTATCGTATTTTACCAAATGAGCCATCGTTTTGGAGTCGGCAATATCATTAATAGCAACCACTTCAATCTGAGGATGGTTTAAAAGCAAGCGAAATAAATTACGCCCAATTCTGCCAAAACCATTTATTGCTATTCGTGTTTTCTTCATTGAGATTGCCTAAAGGATGTGTTTTTGTGCTTTATAAGACGAGCGTACTAAAGGGCCGCTTTCTACATGACGAAAACCCAAGGATAATCCGTATTGTTCATATTTTGCAAACTGCTCAGGGGTAATAAATTCCTTAACGGGCAAGTGTTTTTTACTTGGTTGTAAGTATTGACCTATGGTAACCACATCAACATTGGCTTTTCGTAAATCCCGAAGTGTTTCAAAGACTTCCTCTTCTTCTTCACCCAATCCTAACATAATCCCAGATTTGGTTCTGTTGATTCCTTTTTCTTTTAAGTAACGCAAAACCTCAAGACTACGGTCGTATTTTGCTTGAATACGCACTTCGCGTGTCAATCGGCGAACAGTTTCCATATTGTGGGAAACGACCTCTGGGTTGGCTTCCACAATTCGATCAATATTTCTTTCGATACCTTGAAAATCAGGAATCAAAGTTTCTAATGTAGTACTTGGGTTCATTCTACGGATTGCTTTAACGGTTTCAATCCAAATGATAGATCCGCCATCTTTCAAATCATCTCTGTCTACACTGGTTACCACTGCGTGTTTGATGTTCATGATTTTGATTGAACGGGCCACTTTTTCTGGCTCATCCCAATCCACAGTTTCTGGTCTTCCTGTTTTTACGCCACAAAAACCACATGATCGCGTACAAACATTTCCTAAAATCATAAACGTTGCAGTACCTTCGCCCCAACATTCGCCCATATTTGGACAACTTCCTGAGGTACAAATGGTGTTTAGACTATATTTATCGACTAAGCCGCGAAGTTCTGTGTATTTTTGACCAATAGGTAATTTTACTTTCAACCATTTTGGTTTTCCTACTGGTAGTGCATTATCTAAAACAGTTTCCATAGTGACAATTTTCAAAATGCAAATATAAGTAAAGTTGCTTGAAGATTCGTGATGGTTGTACTTGAATTCAATTCTAGAAAATTGTTTTATACCATCAACTTAAATCTTGAGTTTAAAAACGGAAGTTAGGAAATGGAAGTGATTGTTCTTGTCAGGATTATTGACTTGTTTTTTATTAGAATTTGTTTTTCCACAATTGATAGGAACACCGCTAAAAATTAATTGGATTCTTTATTAACAATGATTTCGGCTAGTAATTTTTTAGCACGAAGGAGTTTTATTTTTACATTACTTAAAGGTTCATTCAGTTGGTTTGCAATTTCCTGATAGCTTAATTCTTGAAAATAACGCAACTGGATTACTTCTTGATAATGCGGTTTTAATTTTTTGATGAATTGTAGTAATTTGGATAGATTTTGTTCCGTAATTAATTTATCTTCTGCCGAAGGTGACGAGTCGGCAATATGGTAGGCCTGGTGGTTTTCATCATCCGTGAGGTCAATAAAAAGAGCAGATTTTTTTTTTCGAAGTAAATCAATATGCACGTTTTTTGCAATAGCAATTAACCAGGTGTTGAATTGAAATTCGGAATTGTAGCTTGCTAATTTATCGAAAGCTTTAGAGAAAGTTTCAATGACAATGTCCTCGGCATCGGTTTCGTTTTCAGTACGTTTCAACATAAAACCGTAAACTTCATTCCAATAAAAATCCAATAGAAAAGTGAAGGCAATCTGATCACCATCTTTAGCTTTGTCTATATAGTTTTTTATTTCCAATGTACGGGTTTTGAAAAAATATTAGTGAAGAATATATTCAATTGAAGAAATATCAGGATGATTTCAATAATTGGGAACCAATACATCACATCTTTTTCTTTTAATTTTCCTGCCGAGAGTCCCAAAGTAATCCAAGTGAATACATAACGAAATCCGATTAGGCTTAAAACGAGAATCCATTGGTACTGAAAAGCCAATAACAATATTGGTAAGGTTAAAAACAAAATTTGTGATATATAAAACAAGCCCAATTGCATTCTATCTGAAGACTTATAGAAAGTAGCGGTGGAAACGTGTCTCCTTTTTTGTAAAAACCATTCTTTGAAGGTGGTTTTTGGTTTGGAGTACGTAAAACTCTCTGGGCTATAACAAATGGTTGTGTTGGTTTTATTGGCAGCCTGATTGATAAATAAGTCATCATCTCCAGAGCGAATCTTCATGTGATCAATAAAACCATTCACATTAAAAAACTCCTCTTTTTTGTAGGCTAAATTTCTCCCAACGCCCATATAAGGAAGCCCCATTTTAGCCCAAGAGAAATATTGAACTGCTGTAAGTAGCGTCTCAAAACGAATTATTTTATTTAAAAAGGAACCGGCAATTTTTTCGTAAGCACCATAACCCAAAACAATGGTTTTGTGCATTGTGAATTGGGAACTCATTGTGGCAATCCAATCTTTGGAAATCGGGTAGCAATCGGCATCAGTGAATAGCAAATACTCTTTTTTGGCTGCTTTGATGCCTAAAGTCAATGCGAATTTTTTATTACCCCAAAAAGCTTCATTATTGGCTACTTTTACCAAACGAATGTTGTTGTATTTTTTTTCAAAAGCTTCGAAGACTTCTAAAGTGTCATCACTAGAAGCATCATCAATTAGAATGATTTCAAAGTCTGGATAATTTTGTTCTGCCAGTATAGGAATGAACTTTTTGACATTCTCTTCTTCATTTTTGGCACAAACAATTACTGAAATTGGAATTCTTTTTGGCGTACACTTTTGCGCTTTGGAAAAAGCAAATTTCCCGAAAACTCCAGTATAATAGAAAAGTTGTATAGCAACTACAGCAATAAAAGTGTAAAAAATAATGATTAACATATGAGCTTTTCTTCTTTTTTGAATCCAAACAAAGGTAATTATCAATTATCAATTATCCATTGTCAAATTCCAATTACTTTCGGTATTTTTTCATTTCTTTTGCCATAGCAGTAGAATCAGGTTCTTCTTTTTTTTCTAATTGCGAAATGATGTTTTCATAGTTTTTGTCATCTCTGTTTTGAGATAATTTTTGGATGGCCTGGATTTCGTTAATTTCAATCTCAAAAGCCACAATTCCTTCGGTTTGTTTCATGGTTTCGGCAGATAAATCTTCCATTCGAATGGGGTTTTCAGAATGCGATTCGTGTTTGTCGATCATCTTTTTTAATGCATACAACAAGGCTTCTCCTTCAATAATCTTAATGCTTCCATAAACATGAACAGCGCTGTAATTCCAAGTGGGTACATTCTCATGGTCATACCAAGAAGGCGAGATGTAACTATTTGGTCCAGAGAAAATCACTAAAATTTGTTCGGATGAAACAAAACTTTTCCATTGCGGATTTTCTTTTGAAACATGTCCGTAGAGTACTTGTTTTCCTTCTTTTTGAATCTCTAATTCAAATGGGATATGGGTGGCCCATAATTTTTCATCAACCTGATTGACTAAAATACCAAAGCTGTTTTTTTTTATGAAAGCATGAATAGCCTCTGGATTCTCGTTTCTGTAGATTGCTGGAATATACATAATTCGTTAAGGATCTTTTATATTACATTCACTTCGGCTTCAATATGGATGCCAAAAGTATTGAAAATGGTTTCTTGGATATTTTTTGAGACATTCAAAATTTCTTGTCCTGTTGCGCCTCCATAATTCACTAAAACTAAGGCTTGATTTTTATGGATTCCAGCATCTCCAAAGCGTTTCCCTTTAAAACCGGCTTGCTCAATTAACCAGCCTGCAGGTACTTTGACTTCGGTTTCAGAAATGTCGTAATATTTCATTTCTGGAAATTGCTGTTGTATTTTTTTAAATTCAGATTTCAAAAGAATCGGATTTTTAAAGAAACTGCCACTGTTTCCGAGTTCTTTAGGATCGGGCAACTTGCTTTGTCGAATGGCAATAACCGCATTGCTGATATCTTTCAGCGATGGATTAGAGATGTTTTTCTTTTCGAGTTCGGCAGTAATATCGCCATACGAAATATTGATAGTATGGTTTTTTTTGGTCAATTTAAAGACTACAGAAGTGATAATATACTGGTCTTTTACCTCATTTTTAAAAATACTTTCGCGGT
>CALQBR020000066.1 GCA_943328865.2 Sphingobacterium thalpophilum | reverse complement strand
CTTTAGTACGCCAACCTATAAAGTATGGGTAGGAAATTTTAAAACCAGAATTGATGCCGAAAGAAATCTAGCCCCATTAAAGAAAAGATATCCGAATGCATTCTTAATCAAACCAAACAAGTAAGTCTTTTGTCTTAAACAATTAAATTCACCTGCCTTATAAATCAAAATCAATTTAATTACTTCCAGAAATTTAATTCTCAAAATCTGATCGTCCGTTTTTTTGCAATAAGCCTTTAACATTTGCGATCCCAATTTTATCCTCCAAAATCATATTCATTTAAAATGCAAAATAAAAAATCCCATTTCAAATTGCTTCGAAATGGGATTTTATATAGTTATAGAATCTGAAGTTTAAAATCAGAAATCTAAATTTGATTAACCTAAAGTAACTCTTTTGAAACCAGTAATTTCAACGTTGAATTCTTTAACGTGATCGCTTACTTTTTTACTATCATCTTTGATGAAGTTTTGATCTAACAAGGCTTTCTCTTGATCTAAAGTAGTATTGTCAGAGATAAAACGTTGTACTTTTCCAGGGATAATTTTATCCCAAATTTGTTCTGGTTTACCTTCAGCTTTCAATTCTGCTTTAGCATCTTCTTCAGCTTGTTTTAAAACTTCTTCCGTTAATTGAGCGAAGGAAATGTATTTAGGAACATTTTTTAAAGTTTTTCCTAAACGTTTTGCTTCTTCATTTTCTTTTTCGATTATAGCAATTCGAGCATCAAGTTCAGAAGCAATGAAAGCAGGATCAAAATCTTTGTAAGATAATGTATCAGCTCCCATAGAAGCAACTTGCATAGAGATGTCTTTAGTTAAAACATCAGCGTTATCAATTTTACTAGAAATAGCTGTTATAGCAGCGATTTTGTTTACGTGAACATAAGATCCAACAAATGCGCCTTCTAAAATTTCAAAACCACCGATTTCAATTTTTTCACCAATAACACCTGTTTGCTCAATTAGTTTTTCAGCAACGGTAATTCCATTGAAATCTGAAGCTAAGAAATCCTCTTTAGAAGAGAAATTGATTGCTTTTTTAACTAATTCTTTAGCTAAAGTCACAAAACTTTCATTCTTCCCTACGAAATCTGTTTCACAGTTTAAAGTGATGATCGCTCCTTTTGTATTGTCTGCATTAATAAAAGAAACAGCAGCTCCTTCAGAAGACTCACGGTCAGAACGATTAGCAGCCACTTTTTGACCTTTTTTTCTTAGGTTTTCAATAGCTTTGTCGAAATCTCCTTCAGACTCCACTAAAGCTTTTTTACAGTCCATCATTCCTGCACCAGTAATAGTTCTTAACTTATTTACGTCTGCAGCAGTTATTGTTGTTGTTGTCATTTTTTTAAATTTTAATGCGTTAAAATTAAAAATTCCAATATTAAAATACTAGTTCTCGGTTTTAATAAATTATCAACATAGTGTTTCTAATTTGATGGAGAGTTAGGACTTTAAATTGGAATTTAAATGTTTATTTATTCTTCAGTTTTAGTTTCTACCGCTTCTGTTGCAGGAGCTGCTTCAACAGTTTCTGCTGGAGTTGCAGCTTCTACTTCTTTTTCTGAAGTTCTGTTCGCAAGACCGTCAATAACGGCAGCAGTTACTAAAGTTAAAATTTTATCAATTGATTTAGAAGCATCATCGTTAGCTGGAATTACATATTCAACCTCTCTTGGGTCTGAATTGGTATCCACCATAGCGAAAACTGGAATGTTTAATTTTTGAGCTTCTTTTATTGCGATGTGTTCAGCTTTGATGTCAACTACGAACAATGCAGCAGGAAGTCTAGACATATCTGCGATTGAACCTAAGTTTTTCTCTAATTTAGCACGAAGACGATCAACTTGCAAGCGCTCTTTCTTAGAAAGGGTCATGAAAGTACCATCTTTCTTCATTTTATCAATAGTAGCCATTTTTTTAACAGCTTTACGGATAGTTACGAAGTTAGTTAGCATTCCACCAGGCCATCTTTCAGTGATGTAAGGCATGTTTGCCGCTTTTGCTTTTTCAGCAACGATGTCTTTGGCTTGTTTTTTGGTAGCAACGAATAATATTTTTCTACCTGATGCCGCGATTTTTTTCAGAGCTTCATTAGCTTCTTCGATTTTTGCGGCAGTTTTATATAGATTGATAATGTGAATTCCATTACGTTCCATATAAATGTAAGGGGCCATGTTTGGATCCCATTTTCTAGTCATGTGTCCGAAGTGAACACCTGCTTCTAGTAATTCTTTTACTTCTACTTTGTTTGACATTTTTTTACTAGTTTACGTTCTGTTGATTAGCAATGTTCCTTTTTAGCTTATTGCTCTCAGCTTATAGCTGTTAGCTTTTTGCGTTGGCTTCATTTAGATGCTAAACTAATTCCTACCTCAGTAGGCAACAACAACATTGTTTTTAAATTCAATAATAATGAAGTCTTGTCCAATAGAACAAGACAGGTAAATATTAACGTTTAGAGAATTGGAATCTCTTACGAGCTTTCTTCTGACCGAATTTCTTACGTTCAACCATTCTTGGATCTCTTGTTAATAAACCTTCTGGTTTAAGTATAGCTCTGTTTCCTTCGCCAACTTCACACATAACTCTTGCAATTGCCATTCTTACAGCTTCTGCTTGTCCTGTAGAACCACCTCCGTATACGTTTACTTTAACGTCAAAGTTGTTTACATTGTCTGTTAAAGACATTGCTTGTAATACTTTGTACTGTAAAGTAGCTGTTGGGAAATAAGTTGCGAAAGGTTTTTTGTTTACCACGATAACTCCTGTTCCTTCTGAAACATAAACACGTGCAACAGCGGTTTTTCTTCTACCGATTTTGTGAATAACTCCCATTACTTAAGATCGTTAAGGTTAACTGTTTTAGGTTTTTGAGCGCCTTGTTTGTGCTCAGATCCTACAACAACATTTAAATTTCTGAAAAGTTCTGCTCCTAATTTGTTTTTAGGCAACATCCCTTTCACTGCTTTTTCTACTAGTAAAGCTGGGTTTTTGCTTTGCAATACTTTAGCAGTTAAAGTTCTTTGTCCTCCTGGATACCCTGTGTGACGCATGTAAATTTTGTCGTCCATTTTAGTACCGGTAAGGTTGATTTTTTCTGAGTTGATAACAATTACGTTATCTCCGCAGTCCACGTGTGGTGTGTAACTTGGCTTGTACTTACCTCTCAAAATCATAGCGACTTTTGAAGCAAGACGACCTAAGTTATGACCATCAGCATCTACAACAATCCACTCTTTTGTAGTAGTGGCTTTGCTTGCAGATTGTGTCTTGTAGCTTAATGCGTCCATAATATTATTTTAATTAAACATTCCATCCCCAATAAAGGGGTCGCAAAAGTACAAATATTTATTTTAAATACAAATACCTGAATAAGATTATTTTAAAGGAAGGCATGCTGAATTCTATTTTGTTGAAAATTAATATCCTAATAGGTAAGTCGAAAGTTTAAAAGTCCTAAAGTAAAAAGTCTAAAAAACGTTGTAAGAATTAATTACCTCTTTTATATTCCAAAAACCTTGAGATAATTAAAATCCTTTAATGCGCTTCCAACCAATCTTTTCCAGCTCCAATTTCAACCGTTAAGGGTACTTCGAGTGAAAAAGCATTTTCCATTTCGTATTTGATCATCGTCTGAATCGCTTCTAATTCCGAATGATGCACATCAAAAACCAATTCATCATGTACTTGCAACAACATTTTACTTTTCAAGTTTCCAGCAATCAGCTTTTGATGAATATTGATCATTGCAATTTTGATGATATCTGCAGCACTACCTTGTATAGGCGCATTTACCGCATTACGCTCTGCGCCGCCGCGAACTATTGCGTTTTGAGAGTTGATGTCTTTTAAATAACGCCTTCTTCCTAAGATGGTTTGCACATAACCATTTTCTCGAGCAAATTCAATTTGGTCTTGAATGTACGATTTCAATCTGGGATACGTTTTGTAATAGGCTTCTATCAATGCCGCACTTTCGGCACGAGAAAGCGACGTTTGATTGCTCAATCCGAAGGCAGAAACCCCGTAAATAATTCCAAAATTTACCGTCTTGGCATGACTTCGCTGTTCCCGTGTAACTTCTTCCAAAGGAACATCAAACACTTTGGAGGCCGTCGCTTTGTGAATGTCTTCATTATTCAAAAAGGATTGAATCATATTTTCTTCCCCACTCAAGGCTGCAATAATCCGCAATTCGATTTGCGAATAATCGGCAGAAACCAAAGTGTAATTCTCATCACGAGCCACAAATGCTTTTCTGATTTGACGCCCTCTTTCGGTACGAATAGGAATATTTTGCAAATTCGGATTGTTAGAACTCAAACGACCCGTTGCAGCTACCGTTTGCATATAATCGGTATGAATGCGATGCGTAATAGAATCTACTTGGTTTGGTAGCGCATCCACATAGGTATTTTGCAATTTAACCAACTGACGCCAATCCAATATCGCTTTTACAATAGGATGGTCGTTAGCCAAATAGCTTAATATTTCTTCACCCGTGGCATATTGTCCTGTTTTGGTTTTCTTCTGTTTGGCTCCTCCAATTTTTAATTTGTCGAATAAAATATCCCCCAATTGCTTTGGTGAAGCCAAATTGAATTGCTCCCCTGCCGTTTCATAAATAAGGGTTTCTAGCGCTTTGATGTCATTTCCTAAATCATGGGATAGCGATTTTAAAAAGTCGATATCTACTCGAATCCCTTCCTTTTCCATGTCGGCCAGCACGGGCATCAAAGGCATTTCGATTTCATCAAATAGCTTCTTCGTTTCTGTTTGATCTAATTCTAAAGTAAAGATTTCTTTGAGTTGCAAAGTCACATCGGCATCTTCCACTGCATATTCTTTAATCTCTTCCAATGTCACTTCTCGCATGGATCTTTGATTTTTTCCTTTCTTTCCAATTAGGGCTTCAATGGATTTTGGCGCGTATTTTAAATACGTTTCAGCTAAAATATCCATATTATGGCGCATGTCTGGGTTAATCAGATAATGTGCAATCATGGTGTCGAACAATTTTCCTTTAACCACCATACCGTAATTAGACAATACTTTTAAGTCATATTTTAAATTCTGTCCTATTTTTTCAATGTTTACATTTTCGAAAAAAGGGATGAATTTATTGATTAGCAATTGGGCTTCTTCTTGATTTTCGGGGAAAGGAACATAAAACCCTTTTCCCTTTTCATAAGAAAATGAAATCCCAACCAATTCGGCATGCAAAGCATCCAATCCGGTGGTTTCGGTATCAAAACAAACGGAAGTTTGATTTTGCAAATTTTGAAGCAATAATTTAACGCCTAAATCCCCTTGTATGATTTGATAAAAATGTTCCGTGTTTTCTAATGAATGGTAATATTGATGACGGGTTTCTTCTGAAGTATCTTCAGGAATAGCACTTCCAAAAAGGTCAAATTGGTCTTCATTCTTTGGTTGTGGTTTTTTGTATAATTTGGCTTCCTCTACTGAACTGGTGATTGGAGTCGCGCCGCCTTTTTTGAATATCGTATCAAATTGTTCGGCCATTCTTCGAAATTCCAATTCATTAAAAAGGGCATCGGTTTTCTCTACATCAGGCGTAGACAGCTCATAATCAGTTTCGTCAAAAACTACGGGACAATCTAGTAAAATAGTCGCTAAGGTCTTAGAGAGCAATCCTTTTTCTTTATTGGCTTCAATATTCTCCTTCATTTTTCCTTTCAGCTTGTCGGTATTCGCCAAAAGGTTTTCCATGGTGCCAAATTCCTTCAGTAATTTCTTCGCCGTTACTTCGCCCACTCCAGGAAGTCCCGGAATATTATCGGCCGTATCACCCATCATCCCTAAGAAATCAATAACCTGATCCGGTCTTTCAATTTCGAATTTGGCCAAAACTTCAGGAATTCCCCAAATTTCAATTCCGTTACCCATTCGGGCCGGTTTGTACATAAAGATATTTTCAGACACCAATTGCGCAAAATCCTTGTCCGGGGTTACCATAAAAACTTGGTAATTTTGTTTCTCCGCTTGCTTGGCAATGGTCCCAATTAAATCATCGGCTTCATAACCTTTGACTTCTATAATCGGAATGTGCATCGCTTTTAACAATTCCTGAATATAAGGAACCGCAATTTTTATGGCTTCGGGCGTTGCGTCACGATGGGCTTTGTATTCGGGGAAAATATCGTTTCTTAAATCGCTTCCCCCATTATCAAAAGCCACGGCCAAATGATCCGGTTTTTCTCGTTTGATGACATCCATTAACGAATTCATAAAACCCATAATGGCCGAAGTATCCATTCCTTTAGAATTGATTCTAGGGTTTTTTATAAAAGCATAATAACCACGAAAGATTAAGGCGTAAGCATCGAGAAGAAACAATCGTTTTTGAGCGGACATAATTTTAATTGTGAATTAGGAATGGGTAAAATTAATCATTCGTAATCTAAAGTCTACTTATTGAGTTAAATTTTAATTAATATCCATCGGTTTTGATTCATTAGTTTGTTATTTTGCTTAAAAAATTATCCAAATGGGTTTTAGATTCCTATTGCTTAGCCTTGTGCTTGTCTTGGTAGAATTTTATGCTTTTCAAGCCTTAAAGACTTTGGTCAAGTTAAAATCAGTTTTGGTTTCCTACCAGTTTATCAGCGTACTTCTTGTTGTTTTTATTGTGTATTCCTTTATGCAATTTGATCGTTCTGTAGGACAAACCAAACAAACGATGAATACCATGGGCTTGGTGCTTTTGGTTTACATTCCAAAATTAGTTTTGACTTTGGTACTTCTTGGAGAAGATATTTTTAGAATCGGATTGGGTTCTTTTAATTATTTTATGACCAATAGCAATACCGATGCCTTTTTTACTTCCAGACGGAAATTTGTGAGCCAGATTGGATTAGGATTGGCTGCCGTTCCTTTTTTATCTTTAATTTATGGTATTGTTGAGGGAAGGTACAATTACAAAGTCATCAAGCAGCGCATTTTTTTTCCTGATTTACCAGATGCATTTGATGGGTTTACCGTTACCCATATTTCAGATATTCACAGTGGTAGTTTTGACAATCCTGATAAAAT
>CALQBR020000065.1 GCA_943328865.2 Sphingobacterium thalpophilum | reverse complement strand
TATCGCACGCTGCCTAATTACTTTTTGATTCTAATTCTGAATGGTATAATTGCTTTTTGTATTGGAATTTCAGTTGATGATATTGGATATTATTTTTTCTTTCTCCAAAATTTCTCAACTACTATGAGGCCTTTTTTTACTGAATCTTGGAGTTTGTCAGTAGAGGAGTTTGCCTATTTATTGATGCCATTTGCCTTGTTTTTGGGTTCGCTCTTGGGTAAACCAAAAAATAAATCAAAACGCTTTATTCTGATTCTATTGTGTTTAATCGTTTTTTTTATTTTTAATAAAGTTGGTTACAATTTTACCACGATGAATACTAGTTTGAATCAATGGAATTTGTCTTTAAAAGCGGTTGTTGTTTACCGCATCGATGCTATTTTAACAGGAATGGCTTTTGCTTGGATCAGTTTTAAGTATAACGAATTTTGGTTGCAACAAAAAGTCAATCTTTTATTTGTTGGAGTAGTATTGTTGCTTTTTATGTTTGTTGGTGTTGGTTTATTTGGGATTTTAATAGAGAAGTATCCCTTTTTCTGGAATGTACTTTATCTGCCAATAACTTCAGTTACTTTTGCTCTTTTTTTGCCAGTGTTATCTCAATGGGAAACAGCAGTAAATTGGGTTTTAAAACCAGTCACTTTTATAAGTTTAATTTCCTATTCCATATACTTATTGCACTACGGGATTGTACTTCAATTGCTGAAATATTTTTTTGATACGGATTCTTTTTCAATGAATCAGTTGCATTTTTTTACGATAGGTTATTTAGTAATTACTTTTTTTGTTAGTTATTGGTTTTATAAATACTATGAAAAACCCATACTAAAATGGCGCGATCGACAGGGTGATAATTCACAAATTAGCAATTAAAAACAATTCCTTTTTATGAATTATTAATATTGCTTCTTTAGATTGTGAATTTCATAATTAATTAGCTTTAATCGTGTATTTGTTAAATTATTTCTATCAAAATAGAATCTTTATAAATTATAATTCTTCTAATTAGGCTTTTTATTAAAAATTTTTAAATCTGACTAAGATTAATTAAATTTGTGAAAATTTAAAAAGAAAACCAACACTTATTAACTTATTTATAATATGGCATCAGGTACTGAAATGAATCTTTACAATGAGTACATTAAAGAAATCGAAGAAAGAAAAGGGCAAGGATTACATCCAAAGCCAATTGATAGTGCAGATTTATTAAATGAAATTATTATTCAAATAAAAGACTTAAATAATTCAAATAGAAAAGATAGTCTTCATTTTTTTATTTTCAACACTTTACCAGGAACAACTCCGGCAGCCGGAGCCAAAGCTAAATTTTTAAAAGACATTATTCTTGCTCAAGAAGTAGTAAACGAAATTACTCCTGCTTTTGCCTTTGAATTGCTGTCGCATATGAAAGGGGGACCTTCTATCGAGGTTTTATTGGATTTGGCTTTAGGAAATAATGAAGCTATTGCTAAAGAGGCAGCTCATGTACTTAAAACTCAAGTTTACCTTTATGATGCAGACATGGATCGTATTAAAGTCGCTTTTGAAAATGGAAATTCTGTTGCAAAAGAAATTTTAGAAAGCTATGCTAAGGCAGAATTTTTTACCAAACTTCCAGAAATAGCTGAAGAAATTAAAGTAGTTACTTATATCGCAGGCGAAGGAGATATTTCTACCGATTTACTTTCTCCTGGTAATCAAGCGCACTCGCGTTCTGACCGTGAATTACACGGAAAATGTATGATTACGCCACAAGCGCAAGAAGAAATTAAAGCTTTGCAAGCACAACATCCTGATAAACGAGTAATGCTAATTGCTGAAAGGGGTACCATGGGTGTGGGTTCATCTCGTATGTCGGGGGTGAACAACGTGGCGCTTTGGACCGGTCAACAAGCAAGTCCTTATGTGCCTTTCGTAAACTTTGCTCCTATTGTTGCTGGAACAAACGGAATTTCACCAATTTTCCTTACTACAGTTGATGTAACAGGAGGTATTGGTTTAGATTTGAAAAACTGGGTAAAAAAGACAGATGCTAATGGTGAATTAGTGCGCAATGAAAGTGGTGATCCAATTTTAGAAGAGGTCTATTCTGTTGCTACGGGAACCGTATTAACAATCAATACCAAAACAAAAAGATTATACAACGGAGATCAAGAATTAATTGACATTTCAAAAGCATTTACGCCTCAAAAAATGGAATTCATCAAAGCAGGTGGATCGTATGCTATTGTTTTTGGTAAAAAAATTCAAACATTTGCGGCAAAAACGCTAGGAATTGATGCGCCGCTTGTTTATGCTCCGTCTAAAGAAATTTCAAATGACAATCATGGACTAACTGCTGTTGAAAAAATATTCAACAGAAATGCGGTTGGAACCATTTCTAAAAAAGCATTACACGCAGGTTCTGACGTTCGTGTAACCGTAAATATCGTTGGTTCTCAAGATACCACTGGATTGATGACGGCACAAGAATTAGAGGCAATGGCTGCAACTGTAATTTCTCCAATTGTTGACGGCGCATACCAATCTGGTTGCCATACCGCTTCAGTTTGGGACAAAAAAGCACAAGCGAATATCCCAAAATTAATGAGCTTTATGAATAACTTTGGTTTGATTACCGCTCGTGATCCAAAAGGGGTGTATCACCCAATGACCGACGTAATTCACAAGGTTCTTAACGACATTACTATTGACGAATGGGCTATTATTATTGGAGGGGATTCCCATACCAGAATGTCTAAAGGAGTTGCTTTTGGAGCTGATTCTGGTACCGTGGCTCTTGCTCTTGCTACTGGAGAAGCTTCTATGCCAATTCCTGAATCTGTGAAAGTAACTTTCAAAGGGGAAATGAAAAGTTATATGGATTTTCGCGATGTGGTTCATGCTACTCAAGCGCAAATGCTACATAAATTTGGTGGAGAAAACGTTTTCCAAGGAAAAATTATTGAAGTGCATTTAGGAACACTTACTGCAGACCAAGCCTTTACATTTACCGACTGGACTGCTGAGATGAAAGCCAAAGCTTCTATCTGTATTTCTGAGGATGAAACGTTAATCGAGTCGTTAGAAATTGCAAAAGGAAGAATTCAAATTATGATTGATAAAGGCATGGATAACCAAAACCGTGTGCTTCAAGGACTAATTGATAAGGCAAATAAGAGAATTGCTGAAATTAGATCAGGCGAAAAACCAGCCTTAAAACCGGATGCTAATGCTAAATATTATGCCGAAGTTGAAGTAGATTTGGACGCTATAAACGAGCCAATGATTGCTGATCCAGATGTTAATAACAAAGATGTTTCTAAACGCTATACACACGATACGATTCGACCACTTTCTTTTTACGGTGGAGATAAAAAAGTTGATTTAGGATTCATTGGTTCTTGTATGGTGCATAAAGGCGATATGAAAATCTTGGCGCAAATGCTTAAGAATGTTGAAAAACAACAAGGTAAAGTAGCATTCAAAGCACCATTAGTGGTAGCTCCTCCTACTTACAATATTGTTGATGAATTAAAAGCAGAAGGCGATTGGGAAGTATTACAAAGATATTCAGGGTTTGAATTTGATGATAGTGCGCCAAAAGCGATTGCTCGTACCGAGTACGAAAATATGTTGTATTTAGAGCGTCCAGGTTGTAACCTTTGTATGGGGAACCAAGAAAAAGCTTCTAAAGGAGATACAGTTATTGCAACTTCTACTCGTTTGTTCCAAGGAAGAGTGGTTGAAGATTCTACGGAGAAAAAAGGAGAGTCATTATTGTCTTCAACACCTGTAGTTGTTTTGTCTACAATTCTAGGTAGAACACCATCAATCGAAGAATACAAACTAGCTGTTGAAGGAATTAACTTAACCAAGTTTGCTCCATCTCACAAATTGTTGGTTGGATAGTCCAAAATTATACTATTGAAATAAAGAGCCTAAGTTTTACTTAGGCTCTTTTGTTTTTATTTATTTTATTTTTTGTAAACTAGTATATAGTAAAGGTAGTCCTATTAATCCCAATTCCACTTTCAAAGGTACACGCAGCAATGGATTATCGCTTCTTAGGGGTTAAAGTAGTACTGGTAAAATCATTCACGCGTACACATGAAACGAATATAAAGAACAAGTGATGTTAGTTTTGACTTTTGCCAATGAAGCCGATTATTATAGAATCTAAGATGTGGATAGTATTGATCTTATAGATTTAGTGGATTTTACACCTGGTAAGTCATTGACTTAAGAGTTTCTTCATGAAGAATGGTTCTAAAGATATTATTATTGCTAATCATACTTACAATGAAGGTTAAATGGGTTAGTTTGTAGCTGGTTCAGCCTTAAGTTTAATTGTGGCTGGGAAAGCGAAGTTCAATTATAATCTTAAATTTTAAAGTACACTTAATTAAAGTGCGCTTTTTTTTCTTTTTCTAATATTAACAGGTTATATGGATCACAAGTTTGAGATAAAAGAACTTTTTTTATGAATTCTATCCGAAATATTTTTAATCAGAGCTAATTTTAAAATGCTAATGACTTGTTTTTTAAGGGGTAGATGTAAAAATAGTCGATAAAAAGTTGTGTTGTAGTTTTTTAAAGTATAAATTTGCACTTTTGAGTTATTGAATTAGATATTTACAAAGCACATAAATTTATTTTTGAATAAGTTGTCGCGATAAATACATATAATGATGATGTCAAGAGTAAGTATACATTTACTTGGCGTCACCAAATAGGAATAATATGATTAAAAAAATAATACTAATATTAGCATTAATTTTTTTCTGCAATAGTAATGCTGTTTTTTCTCAGGAAATACAAATCAAGCACCTAATTATTAAAGGAGAAACGATTACCAAGATTGCTAAAGATTACAATGTTGCTCCAGCTGATATTTATAAAATTAATCCGGAAGCCAATAAAGTATTGAAACTGAATTCAGTTTTATTAATTCCCATAGTTTCTTCTGAAAAAAATGACGATGTAATTAATACGTCAAAGAATTTTTCTGCAATCATCCACGAAGTTCTTCCAAAGGAAACGGTTTATAGTATATCAAGGCAATATGGTGTTACTGTAAAAGAGATCAATCATTCAAATCCAATTTTAGAATCACAAGTATTGAAAACGGGGCAAAAAATAGTCCTGCTTGGAAAGGGATCTGAACTCTCTAGTTCATTAGTTTCGGGATCTTTCAAAAAGGAACTTTCGATGTCTAAAATGTCTATTTTAACAGAGCCAAAGTCTTTGAAGAATAATGATAAATCGAATTTGTGTCAAGAAAAAACTATCGAATATCAAGATGAAGGCTTTGTTTTTCATGAAGTTATGCCAAAGGAGTCTAAATATTCATTAGCCAAACAATATGGAATAACTATAGAGGAATTGGAAAAGCTAAATCCGGATGTTGTAAATGTGCTTCCTGCAGGCTTTAAATTAAAAATTTGCAAATCAAATCCTTTTAGTAAAAATGAATTAGCTGTAATAAATAATGAAACCAAAGGTTTAGCTAAAAGTGATAAAATTTCAAAAGATATTTTTTTTAATCATCATTTGGCAGAACAATTAGTAAGAACAGCATCCCAAAAAATAGGCACACGTTACTATTTCGGAGGAACTTCAAAATTAGGTTTTGATTGTTCTGGATTGATATATACTACCTTTGATGCGTTTGATATTAAATTGCCAAGATCTTCTTTTGAGCAATCCAGTTATGGTGTTAAAATTGATTCTGAAGAAGCTAAAAAAGGCGATTTAATTTTCTTTAAAACCAATGGTAGTGGACAAATTAACCATGTTGGTATGGTAGTTGAAGTTTGTGATGACGAAATTAAATTCATTCATGCTTCTGTTCAAAATGGGGTTATAATATCTTCGACTAAGGAGAATTATTACAAAAATAATTTTATTAAAATCAATAGGGTTTTATAGCTATTTTTAATTTAAATTTTTAATAATTTAGTAGTTTTTTTATTCTAAAATAGACACTATTGTAATTATTTTTAAATCGATATTTTTTTCACCCACCTAGTTTACATTATTTTTAAGATGTTTTTTTTTGCAAATAATTACAGTTTTTGAAATATTATAGACTTTAATTAATAGCAAATGAATTTCCTATATTTGTAAAATGGAATTCTCATCAAAACTTTTAGAAAAAGCAGTTAACGAGATGTCGCAATTACCTGGAATTGGTAAGCGAACTGCTCTAAGGCTGGTATTGCACTTATTGAAACAACCTAGAGAACAAGTAGAGTTTTTGTCGCATGCGCTTCTTCAAATGCGTAGCGAAATTCAGTTTTGTGAATGTTGTCATAATATCTCAGATTCCTTACGATGCGATATTTGTGATAATCCAAATAGAGATCATCGTATTGTCCTAGTAGTTGAGGATGTTCGTGATGTGATGGCTATTGAAAATACAGGGCAGTTTAAGGGAATTTATCATGTTTTGGGAGGTAAGATTTCTCCTATTGAAGGTATTGGACCTAGCCAATTGAAAATTGCGTCATTAATTGAGAAAGTAAAATCAGGAAATGTATTGGAGGTTATTTTTGCCTTGAGCTCAACAATGGAAGGTGATACCACTAATTTTTATATGTATAAGCAAATTAAGTCCTATGATATTACTACTACTACCATTGCCCGTGGTATTTCTGTGGGTGATGAATTGGAGTATGCTGATGAGGTAACACTAGGGCGTAGTATTTTGCAACGGATCCCTTTTGATAATGCATTTAAAATAAATTAAGATCATTTATATTGTAATTAGTGTTTCGTAATTATAAACTAAAAACTATATTTGCAAGCTAAAAAATGTAATAAACTAATGAGTAAAATCACTTTGTCCTTTTTGATATTGGTGGGTCTTGTATTTACGGCTTGCGTACCTACAAAGGATATTATTTACCTTCAAAAAAAGGACATGAAAGATGAGGGTATGTTTATTAGTCAGGTAGAATCAAATCCATATAGAGTTCAGCCCAACGATATCTTAAACATTTCCATTAAAGCCATAGATCCGAAGTTGGTAGCAATGTTTAACATTACTGAGGTTCCTGGAGGTGGTGCTAGATCAGAAGCAGGCGGTTATTTTGATGGCTACAATGTAGATGATCATGGTAATATCAGGG
>CALQBR020000064.1 GCA_943328865.2 Sphingobacterium thalpophilum | reverse complement strand
GGAAGCAGTAATTCCGTGTAATCGGAGGAGATGCAACAAATAAAAAGCCTATTGATCATTTGTAAGAAAAAATTAATATTTTTGCCTTTCAAATAAATTAACAAAAAATAAAAAAGTAACCAATAATCTTATGAAAAACAAAAACTTATTAAAATTTATCGGAATTTTTATGATCGGATTTACTATGCTCACCAGCTGTAGCAGCGATGATAATGGCACTGTAAATAATTCTGATAAATCAGTCCTTTTAGACAAATGGTGGTATGATTCTAATAATGTTACTGCTGATTTACATTTTCATTCAAATGGCAACTATGAACAAAAAGTAACAATCCAAGGAATGACACTTACAGGAACAGGTAATTGGACTTGGGTAGATCAGAATAATGGGATCATTAAAATTGACAATCTTACAGGTAATGGCCAAGTTTTTCCATCCATTTGGTTGAAATTTTCTGATATAAAAAGCAATAGTGTCACTGTACAACAATCAGCTAACGGAACAGACTACTCTGTGAAAGTGTTTTATAAAGACACCAATAATTAAAAATATTTTCCCCAGCTGGTCAGAGCAGCAATAAACAAAACAAGAAACCACAACCTTAAAAAGTTGTGGTTCCTTGTTTTTATATCAATCACTTGTATAGAAACCCGTCATCGCGGAATGTGAACAATTGAAGCAAAGGGAAGAAGTAATTTCGTAATATTGGGCATGCGTTTAGATTGCAAAATCCCAAAGAAATTACAACAACAGCCCTTGTTTCTTTATTGACAACAATGCGGCCTCTAGAACATCTAAATCCTGAGTGCTGTTAAAAGCTTGGATCGAATACCTTAAATACCATTCCCCGTTTTGAACCGTTACAGGAATTTCAATTTTATACTTCTCAAAAAGCAATTGGTGCAACTGTAAAGGATCTTTAGAGCGAATCGGAATACTGAACATTTGCCCTAAAAAATCTTCAGTCAAGGGGCATATCGGTTCGGAATTAACCAATTTGCAAAATCGTGTGGCATTGCTTATGGCCATTGCGCTACATTTTCGGGCTTCTTGTTTCCAATGATGCTTTTCTAAATAGGCAATAGCCGCAGGCACCGTTAAAAAAGCAGAAAAATCTCTAGTGCCATTAGTCTGATGGTAATCTATAAATGAAGTATGGGATGGATAATCACTTTGATAGCCCCAGCTAATTAATAACGGATCAACCCAATGCTGCTGTTCTTTTTTCACATAGAGAAATGAAGATCCTTTTGGCGCTAGCATCCATTTATGACAAGCGCCAACATATACATCTGGATTCAAATCCAAAAGGTCTAAAGGGAGGTGTGCCGGAACATGTGCCCCATCAATAATGGTTAAGATATTTCTTTTCTTCGCTTCTTCACAAATTTCTTTCACTGGTAAAATAAGACCTGTAGCACTTGTAATCTGACTAATGAAAATAGCTTTTGTTTTTGAGGAACTACCAGCCCAAAAATCTTCCAAAAAAGTAGCTTTGTCTTTAATTGGAAGAGCTATCTTCTGCTGAATATAGTGTGCCCCTACTCGATCACAATAGTACTTCCAAGTACGATCCATCGCGCCATATTCCAAATTGGTCGATAGAATTTCATCTCCTTTTTCTAAGACTATGGATTTTGCAATCGTATTGATTCCATAAGAAGGATTGGTAACATAAACCAAGTCATCATGATGGCAATTGACATAGTGCGCCAAGGCTTTTCTTGAAGATTCCAATCCCTTAATCCCATCGTGTAGTAGGAATCGAACGGGTTCAAATTCTAGCTTACGCTGAAAGTCTTGGTAAACCTCAAATACGGGCTTCGGACAAGCACCAAAAGAGCCAAAATTGAGAAAGGTAATGTTTGGGTCAAGTAAAAAATCGGATTTTATGGGATTCATACGTTTGTTCTTTTGCCTTTCGGCATGTAATTGTAATAAATAATTATGGCGGCAGCGAAAAAAAAAACCCACAAAAAGTATTATTGATAGCGCTTTTTGTGGGTTAGAAAAAAGGTATGACTAATTGAATTTCAATATTTTAAAATTTGCGGTTTGGTCCCTAAATCTCAATTTGAAAAAATAGGTTCCGTTAGCAAAAGCAGCCAAATCGACCGTTGTTTCCAATGCATTTATTTTTTGTTGTGCTAAAAGTCTTCCTTCAAGGTTATAAACCAATACTTCACTCATCGGATTCGGGGATTTTATTACTACCAAAGCGTTCGTTGGATTGGGATAATAGGTAAAATCAATAGCTGATTCAAACGCATCGGTGTTCAATGTCAAACAAGAAATGGTAGCTTCATATCCCGCAGCAACTACACCTGCATCTGATGAAAATTTGATTGTTAACGAACCATCTGTTGCAGTAGATTCAATCGGACTTGGAATCGTATTTCCGGTGAATCCACCGTTACTTAGATCAGGAAAAGTAGTGTCCGAACCATTATAAACATTCAAATAATCATAATCTTTCTCTAGGTCAAAACTACTAAAGGTTATTTTGGCTTTGGCATTAGGGTTATTTGGAACAATCGTTCTGATAGTGGTTTCTTGATTGCTATAATTCCCCAAAACGCCACCAGAATCCGTAAGACTGATCCCACTACAAAAATCACCCATCGTTACAAATAAGAGCGTTAATTCAGTTGGTGCTAATCCTGAGGCGGAACAGTCCTTTCGAATAAGTGCTTTATAATAGGTATTAGGAATCAAACCTGTAGCAGTATAAGAAGTCCCTGTTGGTGTATCCCAAGTCCCAGCAGCACTATAGTATGGGGAAATGGAGATTTGAGTCCCAGAGGAACTCACTTGATCTGTCCAAGCAATTGTAGCGGAATCCTGCGAAATGGCACTAACCGATAGCGCTGATAAGGTATTGATACAAGTGTTCACACAATCGGTACTTAGGCAATTGGAATTGTTTACGGTAGCTTTCATTAAAGCAGCTGGTTGTGGGCCAAATCCATTGCTAAAACTAATGCCAATTCCTGGAACCAAATGGCAATAACTCATAATCGTTCCTTTTGTAGCGGCATCAGGAATTGGTCCATCAGCACAACTTCCATCTCTGTATCCTTTAGATTGTCCGCAACCGTCAATAGCGGTGTTATTGCCATTCCAAACGCAGGCATGTGTATGGGGCGAACCCAACAAATGCCCCAATTCATGGGCAATCACTTGGACTGTCCACGAAAAATTAGGTACCGTATCGTAACTAAAATTCAAGTCACTGTAGCTGAAATTATTAGTGCTGCAAAGCCCGTTAATAGTGATTGCCACACCGCCTAAGCCGCCCTCATCGATTCCAATCAATTGCCCTAAGTCACCATCAAAAACGGGTCTTACTTCATTGAATTGGTACAAATAATCCGTTGAACTAGAGCCCGTATAAGGATCTGGGGAAGTCCAAATAAACGTTGATTTTAATGAAATAGGAATGCCATCATTACCAAATAAGGTTTGTACATTATTAAAAACAGCTGTCATCCAGTTGGTCGTGGTAGTAACATCGCTGCCATTTGCAGAATAAATAGCATGGTCGATTTCAAAATAAATAGTCGCGCAACGATCGGTTGCTACTCCCTTTAATCCTTCTGCTATTGTTTTTGGTTGGGTTTGAACCTGCTCTTTAGTATGACAGGCTAAGTTTCCCGTGGCGGTTAAGTCGGCATCACTATAAATAACATAGTCCGAGGTGTTGTAGGGCTGGTCTAATTTACCAATGACCAAATTGTGTAAGGCATCGTTTGAGATAATTCCGTTCATCTCGGCTTTGAAAAAATTGAAAGAAACGGTCGAATTTGGATCCCCTTTTACAATTCCTCTGTAATGCAATCCTGGTTCATAAGGAACCGCAAGGGCTTTATCGGTATCAACATGAAACCCTTCAGCCAAGAGATTCACTTGGTACAATTGTACTTCTATAATAGCCCCTTGATAGGGAATTTCAACTTCAATATTTTCATATTTCCTAGCCATCAAATCATTGAGCATTGGCGCTTTCATTTTGGCATAAGTCGCTTTGCTGACTGCTTTTTCAACAAGGGCATTAGGGGCATTCTTTGTAACCGATAACACGGAAACCTTTTTGAAATCAACATTTTTAGACTGCAAGGCATTGACTTTTCTGGCAATCTCTTTTTGGGCAAAAGCCCCAAAACAAACCAATGCGACTATAATGGTAAGACACTTTTTCATATTCTCTTTTAAGCTAGGATGTCAAATATAATCAATATTTTACTTCGCTATTTAAAATTTCCGCAACAAAAAAGAGAACTGAAGATTCTTAAGAAATGGCATACTCAAATCCGTAATTCAATGACTTGATTTGAAGATTGGATCAGAAGAAAAAAATTTAATAATCCGTCAATGTTTTCATAAATTGAATGATTTGTTGTTTCTCTTTTGGAGACAAATTCAATGGATCGGCAGGTAAGGTTTGATTGTCAAGATTAAACTCTAATCCACTTCCACCCGCTTTATTATAAAAATCAAGTACTTCTTCTAATGATTTATAAACACCATTATGCATGTAAGGCCCTGTTAATGCAATGTTTCTTAAAGTAGGGGTTTTAAAAGAATTGCGATGCATTTCCGCCTTTGTAAATTCAAATTTACCCAAGTCCTCATCTAAAACACCTCGCGCATTAGGCACGCCTAAAACCTCACTCTCCGACTTTTCAAAGATTGGCGGAACGGTTCCATTAGTTAGCGGAATAAAATGACAAGTGGCACATTTGGCTTTTCCAGAGAACAAATTAAAGCCCGCAATTTCGTCAGTTGTAAAGGAGGCTTTTCCTCTCATATAATCATCAAAGCGAGCATTGTAATTGCTTAACGACCGAATATAGGAAGCCAAAGCATTCTTTATCGTAAATTCATTAATGGGTGTTTTAGGGAAAGCAGTTTTAAACAATTTTACATATTTAGCCTCTTTTTTTAAAGCAATTGCTGCTTTTTCTAATGAACCATGCATTTCGTTTTCATTATTGATTACTGCCACCGCTTGGTCTTCTAAATAACTCACTTTGGAATCATAAAAAAAGGCTCTTTGAAAAGCAATGTTTAATAACGTAGGGGTATTTCGTTTTACTAAAGATTTTCCATCAAGCGTATTGGCTTTGACCAATCCATCTGTAAATGCTTTGTCAGGGTAATGACAGGAGGCGCAGGAACGACTATGATCCCCCGATAAAACAGGATCATTAAATAAATTTTGTCCCAATTGTATTTTTGAGGCGGTCGTTTTATAATCTGGAAACGCTGAAAAGGCTTCTGCATCGAAGGCTTCTTTATCAAAAAGGGTTTGTGCGCTAACTTTCAAAGGACGGTCTTCCTCAAAAAAAGGAATCTTTAAAAATTGTTGCGTTTTGAATAATTGTTTGCTTAATGGATTTAAATAATTGGTAATAAAATGGGCTCTGTCAAAGGCATCAAAATTAGGATTGCGCTTTAAATAGGCTTTACTAGTAGCCATTAGTTTCAAGGTATTATTAAAAATAGGAGCTTCATTTTCATTGGCGTAAACCGTATAATAACGCGCAACTGTTTCTAAAGAAACAATGGCTTCAGAGAGTGATTCTTTAGCAATAGGTGAATCAAATCCAGTAATTCCTAAAGTCAAAATTCGGAATACTTCCAATCGCATCGCATCAAATACATGAGCATCGGTTAACTGATTGGTTAGCGCTATTTTTTTTAATCGTATTAGATTCGCAGATAAAATACCCAATTCCTGTTGTAGATCCGCTTTGGAATTCAAATCATAATCGGGAAAAACCAGTTCCTCAATAACTTGAAACCCTTCAGGAGGTAAGGTCTTACCGTCATTCTGTTCAAATTCAGGTAAGGCAGGGCCATTGAGTGCTTTGGCAACAGACGGAAAATAATACTCCGTTAGAGTTTCAACACGTTTATAGGATTGGTGTGCTTTTAGGAATTGCACTTGTAATTTAGCGTTGGCACTATTACTATTCACTAACCTTTGTAGTTCATCGACATCGTGAATTAAAGTGGCAATATCCAATTGAAATAAGGTATTTACGCTTTCATGTTTGGGTTTTACCTTTGAACAAGACAAAAAGGTAAGACCAATAAATAATAAAACAACTTTTCTCATTGGGTGCAATTTTAATATATTGTAGAAAAAACAAATCCACGATTCCATAAAATGTAAATCGTGGATAGTTCTAATGATTTGATTTTAATTGAATTATCTTGCTAATCCTTTAATTAAAACAATTTGACTCGCTTGTTCCTCATTAGGACGCAAAGTACCACCATCAACACCTTTGTATCTTGTACCTGTCCAAGTATGAGGCTGAACACTTAACATAAACGTGTCGTCAATTCCTAATTGCTCAGACACATCAATTAAAGCGCCATATTCCCATGCTCCTTTAGCACTAGATCCATTAGCATTAAATTTAGTGGCGTCAGCTTCTAAACGTCTGTGGTCTAATTCCAAAACCACTTTCAATTGCTTCGTAGCTAAATTGTATTGGTAAATGTAAGCATCGTGCGTCTCATCACCATATCCATTAGCGTCTTCTTGTACGTAAGCATAATTATTAGTTACGCAAATGTTGTCTGGATTTTGAAATTTACCTGCAATTCCTGCACGATCATCCCCATTCAATACCAATTCTAAATTTCCTTCTAACGGATTCGAAGCGTTTAAATTCAATTTATAAACCCTTCCGTATTTAGTTCTTGAAGCGTCAGCATTAGCTCCAGTAGTGTTTTGACCCGTTACATTAAAATAAATTTCTCTTGCACCGGCAGCAGATCCTTTTTTGTAATCTAGATCTTCCACTCTACCGAATTTAATCGCTTTCAAGTCATTCACTTTCTCGTTGATCTGTCTTCCCGTTAAAGTAGTGTGGTTGTCAATTTTCACAAAAGAAACAGGGTACGATTGACCCGTAGTCATGTCCATTTCCCTTTGGTTATCATCGGTTCTTTTCATCATGTACAAAGACCCATTTTGTAAATCTCCAACAGTATTAGAAACATACATAAAAACCTGACCTCCATAGGTTCCTGAATCGTCATCCCCAATAACAACTACGGTTTTTCCAGCAAAAGCAGTTGTTTTTAAAGGAAGTGCATTTTC
>CALQBR020000063.1 GCA_943328865.2 Sphingobacterium thalpophilum | reverse complement strand
TTCTCTAATTCTTATGTTTTCCATTGTCTTTTTAAAATGGTATTTTTGTGAGGTGAAGATACATGAAAAATACATAAAGCGATGTATAGAACTGGCCAAAAATGGCTTAGGCACTACGTATCCCAATCCTTTAGTAGGGAGTGTCATAGTTTATAACGATACCATAATAGGCGAAGGTTGGCACAGGAAATCGGGAGAACCCCATGCCGAGGTAAATGCTATAAATGCTGTAAAAGACAAGTCATTGTTGACAAAATCTACTATTTATGTAAGTTTAGAACCCTGCAGCCATTTTGGAAAAACACCTCCGTGTTGCGATTTAATTATCCTATCCCAAATCCCTAATGTGGTCATCGGCACCATTGATCCTTTTGCAAAAGTTGCTGGGAACGGGATTAAAAAATTAATCGAAGCCGGAAAAAACGTCACCATTGGTATTTTAGAGGAGGACTGCAACGAATTAAACAAACGTTTTTTTACCTTTCATCAAAAGAAAAGACCTTATATTATTTTAAAATGGGCCGAAAGTCATGATGGGTTTATGAGTCCAAAATCAAAATCTGAACAAAAACCTGTTTGGATTTCCAATCCCTATTCCCGTCAATTGGTACACAAATGGCGAAGCGAAGAACATGCGATTCTTGTTGGAACACAAACCGTAGTGGACGACAATCCTAAACTAAATATTCGAGATTGGACGGGAAATAATCCCATTCGAATTGTTATCGACAGAAACAATCGTATCTCAAAAAAAAGTCATATATTTGATAATCAATCAACAACGATTATTATAACGAGTACTGCATTGCCTTTCATAAAAGAAGATGTACAAATCGAGGAAATTGATTTCAAAAAAAATATCGCAGCTCAAATTGCTGCTATTTTATACCTACAAGAAATCCAATCCGTAATTATTGAGGGCGGAAGACAAACCTTGCAAACTTTCATAGACTCGGATCTTTGGGATGAAGCACGCGTTTTTAAAGGAATAATGGATTTAAAAGATGGAACCCCAATACCTATTTTAAATAAACACAACAGCAGCCTACAAGCAATACAAGAAGACCAACTTTTAATCTTTCGAAACGATGATTAACGCAATTATATTTGATTTTGGAGATGTTTTTATCAATTTAAACAAGGAAGCACCAATCATTGAGTTTGAGAAATTAGGCTTACAAAATTGGCCTGATGACTTGAAAGAACTGAATACCGAATTTGAGAAAGGAAAAATTTCCGAACTTGAATTTATAAATGGTTTTCAAAAACATTTGCCTAATGCTTCTATAGACGAAATCCGTTATGCTTGGAATTCAATCATCCCTGATTCCCCGATGCCACTATATCGATTAGAATTCCTGCAGTTACTCTCTACCAAATACCGTTTGTTTTTATTAAGCAATACGGATGAAATTCATGTTGACAAATTCCAGCACAAAACAGGAATGACTTTTTATAGGGATTTCTACCAATGTTTTGAGAAAGTGTATTTCTCTTTTGAATTGGGTATGCGCAAACCCGAAAGTGAAATTTTTAATTACATTATTAAAAAGCATGAACTTTCACCCAAAAGAACCTTATTCATTGACGACAATGGAGAAAATACAGCAGCTGCTGAAGCTGTTGGTTTACAGGTTTGGAACTTACAAGTTGGCAAAGAAGACGTAGTCGATTTATTTGATAAGAAATTAATTTATTAGCATTAACCCCTTTTGGAATTAAAAGACACCTACAGAACCATTGATGCCCCATCGGAAGAAATCTTATTTAAAGAGAAAAATAGCAAGTTTTACGGATATGCTTTTCCTGTTTCCAAAGAAGAAGAAATAAAAACCCATTTAGAGCATTTAAAAAAAAGGCACTTTGGCGCTGTTCACTTTTGCTATGCCTATCAAATTGGAACCGACAACATTACTTTTAGAGCCAACGACGATGGAGAACCTAGCAATAGTGCTGGAATGCCTATTTACGGACAAATACAATCTTTTGAACTAACGAATGTTTTAGTGGTGGTCGTTCGGTTCTTCGGCGGAATCAAATTAGGCGTTGGCGGATTGATTTCGGCTTACAAAACAGCTGCCCAAATGACACTGGAAGCTTCTGCAATTATAGAAAAAACAATTAACATCCGTTTTGTTATCACCTTTGACTATAAAAACATAAACAAAATAATGCGGATCATCAAAGAAAAAAACTTAGAAATTATTTCTCAAAAAATGGAGTTGAGTTGCAAAATTGAGATTGCCGCCCGAAAAAAAAATGCCGAAATGATATTCAGCATTTTTGATACAATGTTTGAAATATCGATTAATAAAATAGACTAATTTCTTATTAATCCTTCATCAATTCTAAAAGTTCATTGATGTATGTTGGAGGCACTATTGGACGACCTGTTTTCAAGTCCAAAAACACCAAAATAAAATGAGCCGTTGTTAACAACTCGTTTTCATTATTGCGAATTTCGCAATCAAACTCAATCTTTACAGAAGTTTGACTTTTAAATGTCGTTTTAACTGTCAATAAATCATCATAACGAGCAGGTTTTTTATAATTAATATTCATCGAAACTATAGGCAATGCAATTCCTCTCTCTTCCATGCTTTTATAAGAAACCCCTTTGTTTCTGAGCCATTCTACCCTTCCCATCTCAAAATACGGAACATAATTTCCGTGATACACCACACCCATCTGGTCTGTTTCTGAATACCGGACGCGCACTTGAATTTCATGTTCTTTCATAACTTTTTTCGTGTTAAATTAACCCCATTTCTAACATTCATACAACAATATTTTAATAAAATCAAACGCTCATTTATTTTTTTTTAACGATTTTTGTTCACATATTTGTATCCCGAAAAAACCGAAAAATATTCCGTTTTTTTATAAGAAAAACCCCAAATAAATTACCAAAACAAACGAACAAATGAGCAAAACTGCGCAATCAGTATGGGAAAACTGTCTGTCTTTCATAAAAGACAATATTGAAGACCAAGCTTACAAAACTTGGTTCGAACCTATCAAATCAGTTGAACTAACCGATAACGCATTATATATTCAAGTTCCTAGTAAATTTTTCTACGAATGGTTAGAAGAGCACTATGTAAAATTATTGAAAGTAGCTCTTATTAAAGAACTAGGAAAAAACGCAAAGTTACTCTATAAAATTAAAATGGAAAACACTTATGGCAACAAACAACCGTTTACGGAACAATTGCCGAGTGCCCATAGAAGTCCTATGAAAGCGCAGGAAGTAGATGCTCCTATTAAAAATCTAAGTCCTGAACTAAAAAATCCATTTGTTATTCCAGGGATTAGAAATTTAAAAATTGAATCCCAACTGAATGCCAATTACAGCTTTGACAATTTCCTTGAGGGAGACTCTAACCGATTAGCCCGTTCAGCAGGTATGGCTGTAGCTAACAAACCAGGTGGTACTTCATTCAATCCCTTATTGATTTTTGGCGGAGTTGGTTTAGGAAAAACACATTTGGCTCACGCTATCGGTGTTGAAATTAAAGACAAATATCCAGAAAAAACCGTTTTATACATTTCTGCAGAAATATTTACGCAGCAGTATATAGATTCCGTTAAGAAAAACAACCGTACAGATTTTATTCACTTCTATCAATTAATTGATGTTTTAATTATTGATGACGTACAGTTCCTTTCTGGAAAATCAGGGACACAAGATGTGTTTTTCCATATTTTCAACTACTTACACCAAAATGGAAAACAGGTTATTTTGACTTCGGACAAAGCTCCTGTTGACATGCAAGATATTGAACAACGATTGTTGTCCCGTTTCAAATGGGGTCTTTCGGCAGAAATACACCAACCTGATTATGAAACCCGAATTTCAATCCTAAAGAATATCTTATATCGCGATGGTGTTGAGATTCCTGAAGAAATCATTGAATACATAGCCAAAAACATTAAGTCAAATGTAAGAGAATTGGAAGGTGCCATTATCTCCTTAATTGCACAATCTTCTTTCAATAAAAAAGAAGTTACCATCGATTTAGCCAAGCAAGTCGTTGAGAAATTTGTAAAAAATGTAAAACGAGAAGTTTCTATAGATTACATTCAAAAAACAGTATCTGATTATTTTCAATTGGACATCGAGACCTTACAGTCTAAGACAAGAAAAAGACACGTTGTACAAGCCCGACAATTGGCTATGTTTTTTGCTAAAAAATTTACTAAATCATCCCTAGCTAATATTGGTTCACAAATAGGAGATCGAGACCATGCTACTGTTTTACATGCATGCAAAACAGTAGACAATCTAATTTCAACAGACAAACAATTTAAAAAATATGTGGAAGATATCCACAAAAAACTATCCCTATAAATGTCAGTCAAAATCTTGATGGTTTGTCTAGGCAATATCTGCCGTTCACCATTAGCCCAAGGGCTTTTAGCTTCTAAACTTCCAAAAGGAAAATTCTTTGTAGATTCTGCAGGAACTGGTAATTGGCATGTCGGAAAACAACCTGACCAACGATCTATTTCTACTGCACAAAAAAACGGATTAGACATTTCAAATCAAAGAGGAAGACAATTCACATCAAATGACTTCGATTCGTTTGATTATATTTTTGTAATGGACAACACTAATTATGATGATGTTATTTCATTATCCGAAAATGAAACGCAGAAAAACAAAGTACATTTGATTTTAAATGAACTATTCCCAAATGAAAATGTAGATGTACCCGATCCTTATTCTGGTCTTCAAAATGGATTTGACATGGTTTATGAAATGCTCAATGAAGCCTGTGATATTCTTGCGCAAAAACTAGTTGAAAGACATCAATAAACTGTCTGCTTTCTATCAAAATATCGAATATACTATTATTCGATACTTTTATTCCAAGTATTTAAAAAATCAATTACATGAAACAGGCCTCTTTTCTAGGGAAACTATATCTTATCCCAACCACTTTAGGTGATGTTGATCCAATGGACGTGTTACCCCAAACCGTAAAAAGAGCCATCGAATTTATTGATGATTACATTGTTGAAAACGAAAAAACAGCTAGAAAGTTTGTAAAAAGTATCCACCCAGAGAAAATTCAAGCGACTTTACGACTTCATTCTTTAAACAAGCACACTGAAAAATCTGAGCATACAGAAATGATCAAACCATTACTTGAAGGCAGAAACATGGGTTTGATGTCAGAAGCAGGTTGTCCAGGAGTAGCCGATCCTGGTGCGGTAATTGTAAAATTAGCCCATGAAAAAGGGATTCAAGTAGTCCCATTAGTAGGTCCATCTTCCATTTTATTGGCAATTATGGCTTCCGGAATGAATGGACAAAGTTTTACTTTCAATGGTTATCTTCCTATTGAAAAAAGCGAAAAAAAGGCAGCGCTCAAAAATCTAGAAAAACTATCACACGATAAAAATCAGTCACAAATTTTTATTGAAACCCCCTATCGAAACAATAAAATGCTTGAGGATATTTTACAGGCTGTAAATTCAAGCACTCAAGTTTGCATTGCAACCGATATTACATTACCTACAGAATTTATAAAAACCATGAGCGCTTCTCAATGGAAAAACACAAAAGTTGATTTACATAATCGACCAACTATTTTTATTATTCACAAAATGTAACCTCAAACTTAATAGCTAATTTTTTAATCCGTTTACCCTTTAAATGATCATAGATAAAAGAATGAAGCTATTACAACTTCTATAAAAACAATTTAAATAACAGTTAAAAATAAGAAAACCTGTCTTTCGGCAGGCTTTTTAATTTTTAACTATAAGAAAAACAATTATATCCTCATACTTTAGGCTTATTATTAGCTAAAATTCCAGAGGTGTCATAACCTCCAAAGTCTCTCAGATAATGTTTTACTGAAGTGCCGTAAATATCTTTCAACTTTCGTTTTCCATCACTTTTTAAGAATCTTTTTACCGAACCTGCACCACCAAGATGGGCCGCAGCTAATATTCCAGATTCTGTAATACGAACGCCCCCAATAAATTCGCCATCATATCTTTCTATTTCATCTCTTAATTCCCACTTGTTTTTAGATAAAAGAGCTACAAAAGCTTTTTCTTGCATTTTTGGACTATTTAAAAAATTCAAACTATCGTAAATCCCAATAGTTTTAAGTGTTTCTACACCAAATTGATATTTACCCATATAACCTAATGCATTAATCTTCCTGTATTTTCCTTGTGACTCTCTACGACCAATGGCTTCTTTGTAACCGATAAAGAATCTTCCCGTAAAAGGGACATTCAAACTCTTATAATCTATTTGTTTTTGAGATGGAAAAGTATACAATACAATATCATTAACATAAAACCAATGCAACTCTTCTGATTTTGAAGGTTTAAAACTGGAGCTTAAAAAAGCTACAATACCTATCAGCCCTAAATAGAAAAATCCTTTTTTTAACATAATTTATTTTTCTTCTTAACTAGTTTAAATTGAAAGGCCGATTAATAACCCTTTAATAAACATAAGAACAAACCAATATTCATGGAAATTTTAACAAATAAAAGTCTAATAGTTAAGAAATTACTAAGGCGCAAATTTATAATAAAAAAATACAAACTTGAAAATCAATATGTTAAAGTTTTTTAAAAATAGATCAAATGCCATTTCGCATGACCAAAAGACGACAGTTCAATGGTTGGAGCTGGTATTTTTATCATGTTAAAAACATAAAAAAGGGTCTTTAAAAGATGTGATTTGGTATTTATTTTTGACAAGTCAACATCAAAACTAACATACAATTGCCGATAAGGACTTGACTTAATAAAAGCACCACTTATTCCTTCTACTCCATAACCTACAGCTAAATTGAGCCACTTTGGAAGTAACGATTGTTTAATAAAAGAATATAAATTAAGTGAAATCCAAAAAGTCTGCGTATCAAATTCACTTCCTATATTGGATTTCATTTTTCCCAAATCAGTAGAAAGAATTTCAGTGGAATGGTCAGCCATAGCATGGAATGAATATTTAGGTATAATTCTTTGTTCCTTCCATAGCAATTCTTGAGATACAAATAACGAGGTTCCGAAAGCATTGGCTGCAATATCACCAAAAGAAGTGCCCTTTTTAAAGCCATCAAAAATTTCGACAGAAGTCAAAAAAACAAATCCCATGCCCGC
>CALQBR020000062.1 GCA_943328865.2 Sphingobacterium thalpophilum | reverse complement strand
TGGTGAATTCGGATGTAGGTCCAAAACAGTCGGTTCATCCCCTACTCGGTGTTGGTAATCTTCGGGATCATGCCCCCCATAAAAAGTAAACATGCCCTTCCCTTTCTGTCCGTGAATATAACGCGCTTCATTATTGATTTGATTTTCACCCAAAACCAAAACATTTGATTTTATCAAACTTCGATCAAACGAGGTTGTTTGCCCCATAAATCCTTTGACCAATTGGGTGTGATTTTGACACAACATACTCGGAATAGGATCCCATTTGGCCGAGAATTCCATCAAAGTAAAATAATCCTTTTCCATTTCTATTTTTCTTTTCTCGGTCATATCAATATCTGAAAACTCATATTTTTCTGGTCTTCGCTCTAAAATGTAGTCTTTAAAGGCAAAGGATTTTGAATAATCAATCTTAGATTGGTAATTTCCTTCACTTGCATCACCATCAAACATTGACTCACAAATATCGACTCCTTCAGCTGCTAAGGCGATATCAAAACTATCCGTTGCGGAACACATGGCAAACATAAAACCTCCACCAATAACAAAATCCCTGATTTTTTGTGCTACTGCTAGTTTTTCATTTGCCACTTTTGGAAACCCTAATTTTGTTGCCAATGCTTCAGCTTCTCTTTTCTGTTCAATATACCAAGGCATATTTCTATAGGATCCAAAAAATTTACCATATTGTCCCGTGAAATCTTCATGGTGTAAGTGCAACCAATCATAAAGCAACAAACCATCTGACAATACTTCTTCATCATAAATAGCCGTAAATGGTATTTCAGCATAGGTCAAAACTAAAGTCACAGCATCATCCCAAGGTTGTTTCCCTTTTGGAGTATAGACTGCTACTTTGGGTGCTTTCTCCAAAATAACGGTTTCCATATTTTGAGAAGGACTAGAAATTTCGTCGAGAATCACGTTGGTTTGACCATCAGAAAGCACTTCAAAACTCACTCCTCGAATCTGACACTCTTTTCGAATTTCAAGGGCATCAGGAAGCAAGAAAGAACCGCCACGGTAATTAATTAACCAACTAACTTTATATTTTTGATCCAAACACCAATAGGTAATTCCATAAGCTTTGAGATGATTTTGCTGAGTGCTATCATCCATGGGCAGCAAAATAAAAGAAGCTTTCATTGAAAGTGAAAACAGAATTAATGCGATATAGAGTGACTTTTTGAAAGGCATTGATGGATTTTAATTCAAAGATAATGGATTTTATGTGAAGATAATGATAAAAAAAATCCGCTGTTAAAAGCGGATTGTTATTGGTGTTTTAGAAAGGAACATCACTATCATCATCCGAACTATTGAAATCACTTCCAAAAGCCTCATTGGGTGAAGGCAGATTTTTAGTAATAAAACTTTCATCTGAATTCATTCCAGAAGCAAAAGCCTGATATTCCCCATTTGAATCTTCAAGGTTGTCAAACTTACCTAAATTTCCGATGAATTTCAAACGAACATTTTCTAAGCTACCATTTCTATGTTTGGCAATAATAAATTCAGCTTGGCCTGCAGTATTAGAATGTTCATCGTCATCCCATTCATCAATTTTATAGTATTCAGGTCTATAAATAAAGGAAACGATGTCGGCATCCTGCTCAATCGCCCCTGATTCACGAAGGTCAGATAGCAAAGGTCTTTTACTCGATCCACGGGTTTCCACAGCACGTGATAATTGTGAAAGCGCAATAACAGGAACGCCTAATTCTTTAGCCAAAGCCTTTAAGTTTCGAGAAATGGTAGAGATTTCCTGCTCTCGGTTCCCCCCTCCTTTTCCGTTGCTTCCACCAGCCGTCATCAATTGTAAATAATCAACGATAATTAGCTTGATGCCATGTTGAGAAGCCAAACGTCGCGATTTTGCTCGTAAATCAAATATAGAAAGCGAAGGCGTATCATCAATAAAAAGGGGTGCTTTCTCGAGATCTTTTACCTTAATGCTCAATTGCTCCCATTCGTATTTTTCTAATTTACCAGTTCTCAATTTCTCTGAAGACAAACCGGTTTCTGATGAAATCAAACGGGTAATTAACTGTACGGAAGACATCTCTAAAGAGAACAAAGCGACTGGATGACCAAAATCGATTGCTACATTTCGAGCCATTGACAATACAAAGGCTGTTTTACCCATACCTGGACGAGCCGCAATAATAATCAAATCACTGGGTTGCCATCCTGATGTAATTTTGTCTAATTTTTCAAAACCAGTAGCGATTCCACTCAGTCCTTCTTTACCTGCAATTTCTTCAATTCTTTTCTTGGCCTGAATTACTAAACTTTGGGCTGTCTCTGAACTTCGTTTTATGTTCCCTTGTGTAACCTCATATAATTTTGATTCCGCTTTGTCCAATAGATCAAATACATCAGTAGATTCATCATAGGATTCCTCAATAATTTCAGAAGATATTTTAATCAAACTGCGCTGAATGAATTTCTGTAAAATAATTCGGGAGTGAAACTCTATATGCGCTGAAGATGAAATTTTTTGAGTAAGCTGAATCAGATAAAAATCGCCACCCGCTAATTCTAATTTGGCATTCTTTTTCAACTGGGCTGATACTGTTAACAAGTCAACTGGCTGGGAATCTGTGAATAACTGAAAAATAGCTTCAAAAATATGCTTGTGGGCATCTTTGTAAAAGGCATCAGGCTGTAAAATATCAATAACCTCATCGACACCCTTTTTGTCAATCATCATCGCACCAAGAACTGCCTCCTCCAAATCCAAGGCTTGTGGAGGGAGTTTTCCTTTCTCTAAATTAATAATTGTAGTTTTATCTACTTTGACAGGGTATGTATTTTTGTAATTTTCCATGTAGCGAAAGTAACTAAAAATAAAAAAAATCAACTATCGAGTTATTACAAAAAAATGTTTATAACTAGAGATTTTTTGTTAACAACCAAAAAAAATCCGAAACCATAGGGCTTCGGATTAAATACGTTTTTATATGAATTTACTCATTAAAATCACCCATTTCACAGTATTTGTCCATTCTTTGAGCTACTAAATCCGATGTTGATAAGTCTTTCAATTCATTATAGGCCTTAAGAATATATTCCTCCACCGTTTTAAAAGTAGTCTCTTTATCATAATGCGCGCCTCCTAAAGGCTCTGGTATAATATCATCTACCAACTTTTGTTTTTTCATATCGGCAGAAGTCAATTTTAATGCTTCGGCAGCTTGTTCCTTATATTCCCAACTTTTCCATAAAATAGAAGAACAAGACTCGGGAGAAATTACAGAATACCATGTATTCTCCATCATCAAAACACGATCACCCACACCTATTCCTAATGCACCCCCTGAGGCACCTTCACCAACAATAACAGTGATAATAGGGACTTTTAGACAAACCATTTCAAAAATATTTCTAGCAATGGCTTCTCCTTGACCGCGCTCTTCTGCTTCCAATCCAGGATATGCACCCGGAGTATCAATTAGCGTTAAAACAGGGATGCCAAATTTCTCTGCCATTTTCATCAAACGCAACGCTTTTCTATACCCTTCAGGGTTCGCCATTCCAAAATTACGGTACTGACGGGTTTTAGTGTTATAACCTTTTTGTTGGCCTACAATCATAAATGATTGTCCACCAATTTTACCTAAACCACCAATCATCGCTTTATCATCTTTGAAATTACGATCTCCAAATAATTCCAAAAATGTTTCTCCACAAAGCGCACTTACATGATCCATCGTGTAAGGCCTGTTAGGATGTCTCGATAATTGAACCCGCTGCCAGGCAGTCAGATTTTCATATATATTTCGTTTGGTTTCTTCTAATTTTTCTTCAATTTGTTTACAAGTTTCAGTGACATCAATATTGGATTCAACACCAATAATTTGACATTTATCTAATTGGTCTTCAAGTTCTTTTATGGGAAGCTCAAAATCTAAATATTCCATAGGATTTGTGCGATTTTAGTTTTAGTTCGAAATGCAAAGATAGTTTTAAATTTAAATATTGAAAAATTTAAGGATTGAAAGATTGAATTTATCAAATACTTTTAAAAAAGATGCACATTAGATCAAATAAATAAAACTCCAGTAGACGACATTAAGAATTTAATACAAAGAATTATTTACTTACTAAATAGAAATACACCTATAAAAAACTAAATACCATATTGCTGTTCATAATACTTTTTATATTGACCTGAAGTGATATTTTTAAGCCAAACATCGTTAGCCAAATACCAATCTACGGTTCTTTCTAATCCCTGCTCAAAAGTTACTGAGGGTTTCCAACCTAATTCTTTATTAATTTTTGTTGCATCTATTGCATATCGCAAATCGTGCCCTGGCCGATCTTGAACATATGTAATTAATGTCGCTGAAGTTCCTGGCTTTCTTTCTAATTTAACATCCATGATTTGACATAACAATTGAACCAAATCAATATTTTGCCATTCGTTGAAACCGCCAATATTGTAAGTTTCATGATTCTTACCTTGATGAAATACCAAGTCAATCGCAGCAGCATGATCCTCTACAAAAAGCCAATCACGAGTATATTTCCCATCTCCATAAACTGGTAAAGGTTTATGGTTAATGATATTATTGATAAATAGAGGGATCAACTTTTCTGGAAAATGAAACGGTCCATAATTATTTGAGCAATTGGTAATAACATATGGTAAACCATAGGTTTCGCCATAAGCTCTTACAAAATGATCTGAACTGGCTTTTGAAGCTGAATAGGGAGAATTGGGATTATATGGTGTTTCTTCTGTAAATAAACCTTCAGGACCCAAAGTACCATAAACCTCATCAGTACTGATGTGATAAAAACGTTTCCCATCTTGATTTTCCTGCCATTGACTTATTGCTGCATTGAGTAAATTCATGGTACCAATGACATTCGTCTTTACAAAAACAAATGGATCTTTAATAGAACGATCAACATGGGATTCAGCGGCTAAATGAAGAATACCATCAAATGAATTGCTTTCAAATAAGTCTTTAATAAAAGTTTCATTTGTAATATCACCTTTTATAAACGTATAATTGGAAGCATTTTGAATATCAGAAATATTTTCCAAATTCCCGGCATAAGTAAGCGCGTCTAAATTGAAAATATGATAATCTGGATATTTATTGACAAACCGCCGTACAACATGAGAACCAATAAAACCCGCACCTCCAGTAATCAGAATTTTTTTCATTTCTATATGTGATTATTCTGTTATTCTTAAATAAAACACTTGAGTGATCCTTAACTTAAACTTTCAATATTTAAATTAATATTAGAAAAAGGATAGTAACAATATTAAAATCATAAGTGACCTATAAATACTTTTGATTCTATAATCTCAAAAAAAATAAACGATGCTTATCTCAAATCATACTGAGAGATAGAACATCTAGATAAAAAAATATAGGTAAAATTTGTCAGATATAAGAATTATTATGAACCTATTCCTTGATAAACAAAACCTATACTAGTCAACATCTCGCGATTCAATATATTTCTACCGTCAAAAATAAAAGCTGGTTTTTGCATATTATCATATATTTTTTTCCAATCGTACAAACTAAATTCATCCCACTCTGTTAAAATCGCAATAGCATGAGCACCTTCGCAAGCCTCATATGGATTTAAAAATGATGAAACTCCAAGTTTATTTTTTTCTGAAGTTCTTGATTCTAAATAATCTAAATCATAAAGAATTTGTTTCTCAGAAACTTTTGGATCATACACAGCAATTTGAGCTTGCTCATTAAGCAATTCATCTGCAACAAAAATAGCTGCGGACTCCCTAGTATCATTCGTATCCTTTTTGAAAGCCCAGCCTAAGAAAGTAATTTTTTTTCCAGAAATCGTATTATACAATGTACTTACTACATTTCGAGCAAATCTTCTTTTTTGATGGTCATTCATAATAATCACTTGTTCCCAATAATCAGCTACTTGGTCTAATCCATAGGATTTGGCAATGTAAACCAAATTTAATATATCTTTTTGAAAACAAGATCCCCCAAAACCTACAGATGCTTTAAGGAAATTTTTACCAATACGATTATCCATACCAATAGCTCGTGATACTTCACCAACATCAGCTCCTGTTTTTTCGCAAAGCTCTGAAATTGCATTAATTGAGGAAACGCGCTGAGCCAAGAAGGCATTTGCAGTTAATTTTGATAATTCTGAAGACCATACATTTGTTGTTAAAATACGATCACCTGATACCCAATTTGAATAAATATCAACTAGAGCTTGTATTGCTTTTTTACCTTCTGGAGAATTATCTCCACCTATCAGTACACGATCAGGATTTAACAAGTCTGAAACAGCTGTTCCTTCAGCTAAAAATTCAGGATTAGAAAGAATTTGAAATTGCACTCCATTACCAGTATTATCTAAAATGCTTTTTATCGCTTCGGCAGTTCGAACTGGTAGTGTCGATTTCTCAACTACAATTTTATTGTCTTTGGCAATTTTGGCGATTTGACGAGCACAAAGTTCAATATACTTCAAATCAGCAGCCATTCCTTTACCTGCACCATAGGTTTTGGTGGGTGTATTGACAGATATAAAAATTAATTGTGCTTCATCTATTGCCTGTTCAACTTCAGTAGAAAAAAACAAATTTCTTCCTCTGGCTTCACCTACAATAGCTGACAAACCCGGTTCGTAAATTGGTATCTCCTCAACATTTGGATTATTCCAAGCAGCAATTCGGTCCTTATTTAAGTCTACGACAGTTACTTTAATATTTGGGCATTTTTGTGCAATAACTGCCATTGTAGGCCCACCTACATAACCCGCGCCAATACAACATATTTTAGTAACTTTCATTTTATTAGCATTTATTTAATGTATATAATTTAATTTCAGAATATCATTTCGAATAATAATATTATACAAACTATATCCCTAAACTTATTTTTAATCTTTTTGATAAAAATAATAGCACATAAGAGCGTGTAAAAAGAAAATCTATTTCTTAAAGAATCTTTCTTTGATTTTTTGAATTAGAGTTTTGGGTATTTCCTCTCCATAAGTGTAACCTCCATAACCGTAACCTCCATAACCATAACCGTATCCATAACCGTAACCATAGCCGTAACCATAGCCATACTTCGCTTTATTTTGAAAACCGTTAAGGATGATACTGATATTATTCAACTCTTT
>CALQBR020000061.1 GCA_943328865.2 Sphingobacterium thalpophilum | reverse complement strand
TGCGTATTGGCTATTTTGAGTTGTGTTTTTACCGCCTGTAAATCCATACTGTCGCTTTTTATTTTTAAAGTCGCCTGTTTGATTTTATTTTGCGCTTGTTCAAGTTTTAAGTTTTTCTCCTTTTCAATGGATTCAATTTGTGAAGAAAGAGTTGTTACTTTTCCACTATATGATTCTAACGATCTTTTCTTCGCATTTACCTGGTTCTTTGTGTTTTGAACTAAATTGGGATCAAAATAATCTTCTTTAATCTCTGAAATAAATAAGATGGTGTCTCCTTTGTGCACAAAATCACCCTCTTGAACATACCATTTTTCGATACGTCCTGAAATTACGGTCTGAATGGTTTGGGGTCTTTGGTTTGGTTTTAAAGTGGTTACCGCGCCAGAACCCGATATGTTTTGAGTCCAAGGTAGAAATAAAATCAGCAAGCAGATAATAGAAACACCAATAATGATTTGGTTTAAAATCCTGTAATGAGGACGAAGTTCCAAATTTTTTACGGTCACATACTTATCAAGTGACTTTAAATAAGGTTTGTTATTGTTGGATATGTTTAGCATGACAAAGGATTAGTGGTATCTGATAAAATTACTCCATTTTCTAGTGTGATTTGACGGGTGCTTTGGTGTTTCCAATACTCATTTTTTGAGGCCACAATAACCGTCCAGTTGTTCATAGGGGATAAGATAAAATCGATTATTTCTTGGGCAGTTTTTTTATCCATCGCATCCGTAGGATCTTCGTAAAAGAGGATTTTAGGTTTATGAATAATACTTCTTGCTAATAAAATTTTTTGTGCATTAGAAGCCGACAGTTGTTTGCCTTCTGGGTAAACTTTAGTTGCTAAACCATGGGGTAAAGTTCTTATAAATGCGTTGAGTTGTACCGCATCGATGGCCCATTTCAAGTCTTCTGTACTTATAGCGGGATCATTAAAAGTTATGTTTTCAAGAATGGTGCCTTCAAATGGTTTTTCACCATAAATAACACTTCCAATATGTGAGCGGTATTGTACGGCATCTATTTTTCTAAATGTATCGTCATTAATCACGAACAATCCTGCAGTAGGCTTTAAGAGTCCTGATAGCAATCGAATTAAGGTTGTTTTTCCCGAGCCATTTTCTCCTAGAATGAGTATTTTTTCTCCTTGGTTTATTTTTAAAGAGAGGTCGTTTAAAACAGCAGTTTTAGAATCGGCAAAACTAAATTCAAGATTTTCAGTTTCTAGTGTAATCTTACTATAATTGATGACACCTTCATTAATAATGTCTTCTTCCAAAGGGATATCTGTTACTTGTCCAATTTTTTCTACAGCTGTTAAAACATCATAAAACGTTTCAAGTCCCACGATTATTTTTTCTACCGAATTAATCACTAGCAAAATTACAATCTCCGCAGCCACAAACTGACCAATATTCATCTGTTGACTCAAAACCAAATATCCGCCAATAGACAATAAGCTTGCCGTGATGATTATTTTAAAGATAATTAATTGGATAAATTGTCTTTTAATTATGTTGAAGTGTTTTTCACGATAATTTAGGTATTCACTAATGAGTTGATCGTTTTTTTCTAAGGCAAAATCATAATTGAGTTGCTTTCTGAAACTGAAATTGTGTCGGGCCATTTCTTGCAGCCAACTTGCTACTTTGTATTTGAATTTTGATTCTTTAAGGCTGGTTTCTAATCCAGTTTGGTAGGAGAATTTGAAAATAAAATACAATAATATCCCTAATAAGATTCCAAACAGAATAAAAAACGGATGGTATAAAGAGAGTAATAAAATACCAAAGACGATTTGTAGTATCGCTGCAGAAAAGTCAATTAATAACTTGGAAGTTCCTTTTTGTATCGTCAAAGTGTCAAAGAATCTATTGGCTAATTCCGGCGGGTACAAATCGTGTAAAGCTTCGGGTTTTATTTTTGGTAGGCGTGAAGCAAATTCAAATGAAGAACGCACAAATATTTTTTGTTGAAGATTCTCGGTGATTCGCAATTGCATTAAGGATAGTATTCCAACAAGGCCTACCCCAACTACTACTAAAACAATCAATACAATCCATGAAGCGCTCACTCTTCCGCTCTGAATAAAGTTAATAATCGCTTGTATACCCATTGGGAGTGACAAACTCACTAATCCCGCAAAAATGGCATAAAAAAACAATTGGTAAATATCCTTTTTGTCTAATTCGAGCAGATTGTAAAATCTTTTTAATGGAGTCATAATTATTTTTAGGATTTATATTTAGTAACGATGGGTTCAATTAAATTTAAATAAAAATCAGTTGGACTAATCGATTCATTACAGTTGGTGATGCTTTTCATGTGTTCTTTTAGGAAATATTGATGCAGCGAGCCTTCGACAATGGTTGATACTAGACTTTTTGCAAACGCATATTCAGGATTTACTTCATTAACAATAGTTGCAATTCGATTAATTACTCTTTTGTATATTTGAAAAAAGCCTTCTTTGTTTTCTTCATCTACTTCTTTGGTTAGTAAAGTTTTTGTAAATTCGGAAATGATGATTTTGTTTAAAATTGCTTCGTTGATATGGGTAGTGACTTCGTCATCTTCTATTTTCTCCGTAACAATAGCGATTGCTTTTTTTAGTTTGTCTAATGGATTGGCGATATTTGAAGTTCCAAAAACAAGTTTGTATTCCATCCAACTCCAATACCAAGAGCATAAATAAACGAGTAATTTATGCTTGCTTTCAAAATAGCGGTATATTGAGCTTTCATTCGAACCAATTCGCTCCCCTAGTTTTTTAAAGGTAAAAAGCTCAAATCCGATTTCATCAATTAGTAGGATGCTTTGTTCAATTATTTTTTTTCCTAAAACCGAAGTCTCAGGATCCTTAATATAGATTTTCTCGTTGACTTGTATTTTTATATTTGAAAAAATGACTTTCATTTTTAGTAATTTATATCGCAAATATAATAGTGTTACTATTGAAATAAAAAATATTTAACATATCTTTTTAAAAATTAAAGTTGGTTTTAATTGTTGAATTAATCTTATGAAATGAGTATTACATGATTTATATCATTTCTATATTCTTCTTTGGATACTAATTTTGCAAAAAAAAACGAGACTATGGGTAAGTATGTTTCTGCCGAAGAGGCCGTAAAATGGGTTAAATCGAATGATAGAGTCTATGTTCAGGCCGCTGCCGCTGCGCCTTCAATTTTAACCAAAGCATTAACGTTAAGAGCTTCAGAACTGCAAAATGTTGAAGTTTGTCATCTTCACACCGAAGGAGAAGCCCCTTATGCAGATCCTGCGCTTGCGAATAGTTTTCATGTGAATTCTTTTTTTATTGGAAAAAATGTACGACATACCTTAGCCGCCGGAAACGGTTCCTATACACCTGTTTTTTTAAGTGAACTGCCTTATCTATTCCGAAAAAAGGTAGTGCCACTGGATGTGGTTTTTATTCATGTTTCTCCACCGGATAGTCATGGCTATTGTTCTTTAGGGGTTTCGGTAGAAGCCACTTTGGCGGCGATAGAAAATGCCAAAACAGTGATTGCGCAAGTAAATCCTCAAATGCCTAGAACTTTTGGAGATGGTATTCTACACGTTTCCGAAATAAATTACCTAGTCGAGGTAAACACACCAATCTATGGACAGGGAAGCGGAGTTATCTCACTGCTAGAAGATCAAATAGGCACATATATAGCGTCTTTGATAGAAGATAAAAGTACCTTACAAATGGGTATTGGCTCCATACCCAATGCGGCTTTGCGTAAATTATCGAATCATAAAAATTTAGGCTTGCATACGGAAATGTTCTCAGATGGGGTCATAGATTTAATTGAAAGCGGTGTGATCAATTGCAATTATAAAAAAATAGGTAGAGGCAGAGCGTTAGCCACTTTCTTAATTGGTTCTCAAAGGTTGTATGATTTTGTAAATGACAATCCATTTGTTGAGTTGCGAGAATCATCCTATGTAAATGACACGTCCAATATTAGAAAAAATCCAAAAATGGTGGCTATTAATTCAGCGATTGAGGTCGATGTCACCGGACAAGTATGCGCCGATTCTATTGGAGCAAAGATGTATTCTGGCGTAGGAGGTCAGATGGATTTTATTCGTGGGGCTTCCTTAAGCGAAGGCGGTAAGGCTATTATTGCTTTGCCTTCAGTTACTAAAAATGGAGAAAGTAGAATTGTTCCTTTTTTGAAACAAGGTGCAGGCGTGGTTTCTACCCGATCCCATGTGCACTATATCATCACTGAAAATGGCATTGCCGATTTGTATGGGAAAACACTCAAACAACGGGCGGTGGAAATGGTAAAAATCGCGCATCCCAATCACCAAGAACGAATTGAACGGGAATATTTTGCAATGATAAATAGCCAATAAAATAAAAAACTAATTTTTATTATTCACAGTGTAGCTTTTTAATAATAAATTATTTACTCGTTATGAGCTTAAATTACGAATTTAAAGTATTTTTTTCTTGATTAAATTTCCGATACTTTTTGAGAAAAGTAGTACGCCATTCTTATTTAAATGTGCAGAATTATAAAAGTATTCTTTCTTTTTGCATAAAGAGTCTTCGGAATAATTATAGTAGTTGATGTTGTTTTTTTTGGCTAAATTTTTCAGAATCTCATTTATATTTTTTTTATTGTAAGGCATGTATTTTTGATGTTCATAAAATGAAGGAGACCAAACGAAAAAGACCTTAATCTTATTTGTTTTGCAATCATCTATAATCTCATTTAAAACCGATAGCCCTTGAGAGTAATTTTTCAACTCGAAATTCGGTTTTGTTTTATTTCCCTGAGTTATTTTTTTAAAGTTTATATAGTCTTTTTCAATCCAACTGATGTCATGTTCTAAATAGCCATTTACGTTTTTTGGGCATAGAGAGGCTTCCTTCAATGATTTTATTTGATTAATAATATTCATTTCGAAGCCCCTGTATTTGTATATAGGGATGAATTTTTCAAAATAATAATCGTTGTCGATTGTTTTTGCAACATTATCATATTCCGGAGTATTGAAGTAAGGTAAGTATTGAAATTTTTCATAGATGTGTTTCGAATTCCCTAGTGCACCATCATCTAAATCTAAAATTAATATTTTAGGCTTTATATTGTGATTTAAATATGATTTCCATCTAATTTTCAAAACATCATAATGTGTGCCGCTTAAACCAAGATTATATGTTTTTAGACCTGTTATTTTGCTGATAATTTCAGTATCATAATGAGACTCTGCTCTAGATGTTCCAAGAACGGCTATTTCAGTTTCTAATTTTCCATTGAAAGTTTTATGCCATACATTATTGTTACAGATATTTTCTTTTTGTAAGTTATAATCTATAATCAGTTCGACTCCTATTAATAATGAATAAGTTATTAAACCAGTTATTGTTATTTTTAAGATGAATTTTTTCATAGTTAAAATTGAAAATAAATAAAACTTGTTGCTTGATTTTTAATAGAAAGCAAAATGCTAAATACAGCTATAGAATAGAACAGGTATTTTAATAAGATTGAACTTCTAGTGGTTTTAGTATTTGTAAATACAACATTTTCATTTTTGTAATACCAATCAATAATTAAGAAAATCGCGATATAAATAATTAATGGTTTAATGCTTAATTCATAAGTTTTGGTACTTCTAACGGTAAAGAACTCTGATGAATTAAAAATGCCTTTGATGTATTTGACAGAATCTGAAACGGATTTAGACCGAAAGAATATCCAAGCTAAAGTAGTAATTGCAAAAGTTGTTATAATTTCAAATAATTCTTTTAATTTAGAGAAATAGAGAGAAGTGTTTTTAGAAGGTATATTTTGTTTGTATCTTTTAATGATAAATGAAGGAATAAAATAGATTGCATTTAATCCACCCCAAGCCAGATAGGTCCAATTTGCGCCATGCCAGAATCCGCTGATTATAAAAATTATAAATACATTACGGATAGATTTCGATAATGATGATTTAGAGCCTCCTAAAGGAATATAAACATAATCTCTAAACCAAGATGATAAAGAAATATGCCACCTTTTCCAAAACTCTGCTATGTTTCTTGAAAAATAAGGTGTTCTGAAATTCGTGATTAATTCTATGCCAAATAACTTGGAGACTCCAATTGCAATGTCTGAATAACCAGAAAAGTCACTATAGATTTGAAAGGAAAACAATATTGCACCAACAATTAACGTACCTCCTGAATAATCTGGATAATTTTTAAAAATGTCATCAACAAATACGGAGCAAGTATCGGCAATTACAATTTTTTTAAATAAGCCCCATAAAATTTGCCTTAATCCATCGATTGCTTTAGGATAACTGAAGTTTCTTTTTTTTTGAATCTGAGGTAGAAGGTGGGTTGCACGTTCAATAGGTCCTGCAACTAATAAAGGAAAAAAACTTACAAAAACAGAGTAATCAACGAAATTTTTTTCTGCATTTATTTTGTCATTATAGATATCGATAACATAGGAGAGTCCATGAAAAGTATAAAAAGAGATTCCTACAGGTAAAATAATATTTAATGTCCATGGGCTTAAATGTAAGCCAAAATTAGAAAGAGCTTCCGTAAATGATTCTGCGAAAAAGTTGTAATATTTAAAAACACCAAGAAATCCAATATTTATAGATATACTTAACCAAAACCAAAATTTTTTAGTTTTTTGATTATTAGCATCATACATCTTAATTCCAGTGTAATAATCTAGTATTGTTGAAAAAACGAGCAAAAACAAAAACCTCCAGTCCCAACAAGCATAAAAGAAATAACTTGAAACAAGTAACAATATGTTTTGTAATTTCAAGCATTTATTTGCTACAAACCAATAAAGTACAAAGACTATAGGTAAAAATAAGGTAAAGTTTATAGAGTTGAAAAGCATGTTGGCTCTAATTTGGTTAATAGTTTGTTATTTTTTTGCGGGCTTTTTCAATGATAGTTCTTAATAAAAAGAAGTAAGGTGTAATAAATTACTACTGATTAACTTAATTAATAATTAAAAGTGGTCTATAATCAATTTTTAAATTACAACAACGAATGTCTTGTCATTAAAACTGGCTTTTCAATGCCCATCAATTCTAGAATAGTAGGAGCAATATCACCTAACACCCCATCTTTTATTTTTTTAAGATCTTTATCGACTAAAATAATAGGTACCGGGTTGGTG
>CALQBR020000060.1 GCA_943328865.2 Sphingobacterium thalpophilum | reverse complement strand
CAATTAAAATGATACTATCTGTTTTTAGTGTACCCGCTAATATTTCTTTGGAGAGTTCATTTAGTACTTCTCTTTGAATCACACGTTTTACAGGTCGTGCTCCAAATTGTGGGTCATATCCTTTTTCGGATAAATATTGAATAGCTTCCGATGAAGCATCCATTGTGATATTTTGATGCGCTAACATTTTAGTTACCGATTTTAATTGTAATTCTACAATACGTTGAATGTTTTTATTGGTAAGAGGGGTAAACATTACAATCTCATCAATTCGATTGATAAATTCGGGACGGACGGTTTGTTTTAATAAGCCTAAAACTTCCATTTTTGCTACTTCAGTAATGCTTTCGATATTTCCTTTAGCATTTTCAAATTTTTCTTGAATAATCTGACTCCCAATATTAGACGTCATAATGATAATCGTATTTTTAAAGTCAGCCAAACGTCCTTTATTATCCGTTAAACGTCCTTCATCTAATACTTGCAATAAAATATTGAAAGTATCTGGATGTGCCTTTTCAATTTCATCGAGTAACACTACGGAATAAGGTTTTCTGCGAACGGCTTCGGTCAACTGTCCTCCTTCATCATATCCTACATATCCTGGAGGTGCGCCGACTAATCGACTCACGCTATGGCGTTCTTGATATTCACTCATATCAATTCGTGTCATTGCATTTTCGTCATCGAATAAATATTCGGCTAAGGCTTTTGCTAATTCGGTTTTTCCTACCCCCGTAGTTCCTAGAAAAAGAAAGGTACCTACCGGTTTCTTCATATCTTGCAATCCAGCACGGCTTCTTCTTACCGCGTCGCTGATTGCCCCGATGGCTTCTTCTTGTCCAACGACCCTTCTGTGCAATTCATCTTCTAATTTTAAGAGTTTCTCTCTTTCACCCTGAAGCATTTTCATTACAGGAATTCCAGTCCATTTAGCGACTACTTCTGCAATATCTTCTCGGGTTACTTCCTCTTTTATCAATGAAGTTCCCGATTGGTTTTCTTGTAATTGTTTCAATAATACGGCTAATTTTTCTTGGGCGTCTTTAATTTTTCCGTAACGTATTTCAGCTACTTTACCGTAATCTCCATCACGCTCGGCACGCTCGGCTTCATATTTAAAATCTTCAATTTCTGTTTTTATGGCTTGGATGGTATCAACTACATCTTTTTCAGATTTCCATTTAGCATATAATTCATTGCGTTCCTCTTTTAAATTGGCTAAATCCAACCCAAGACTTTTTAATTTATTTTCGTCTTTTTCCCTTTTAATGGCTTCTATTTCAATTTCCAACTGCATGATTTTTCTATCCAAAACATCGAGTTCTTCTGGTTTGGAATTGATTTCCATTCGCAATTTAGAAGCTGCTTCGTCCATCAAATCAATAGCTTTGTCAGGAAGAAAACGATTGGAAATATAGCGCTGGGACAATTCGACAGCTGCAATAATTGCTTCATCTTTAATCTGAACTTTATGATGGGTTTCGTACTTTTCTTTAATACCTCGTAAAATGGAAATGGCACTTTCAGTGTCGGGCTCTTCCACCATTATTTTTTGGAAACGGCGTTCCAAAGCTTTGTCTTTTTCAAAATATTTTTGGTATTCATCCAATGTAGTAGCTCCAATGGCACGAAGTTCCCCACGAGCCAAGGCAGGTTTTAAAATATTTGCTGCATCCATCGCGCCTTCACCACCTCCAGCACCAACAAGCGTGTGGATTTCATCTATGAATAGGACGATATCACCTTCGGCAGCTGTTACTTCTTTAACCACTGATTTTAGTCGTTCCTCAAATTCTCCTTTGTATTTAGCACCTGCAATTAAGGCTCCCATATCAAGTGAGAAAATAATTTTGTCTTTTAAATTATCAGGCACATCACCATCTACAATTCGGTGAGCCAATCCTTCAGCGATTGCTGTTTTACCCACCCCCGGTTCTCCAACAAGCATTGGATTGTTTTTGGTACGTCTGGTTAATATTTGTAATACCCGACGGATTTCCTCATCACGTCCTATTACAGGATCAAGTTTCCCGTTTCTCGCCATTTCGTTGAGATTTTTGGCATATTTGTTTAAAGTATTATAAGTATCTTCTGCACTTGCAGAGGTTACTCTTTCGCCTTTTCGCAATTCGGTAACTGCCATTTGCAATCCTTTCTCGTTTACCCCTTGGTCTTTTAATATTTGTGCAATTTTGCTTTTGGATTTAAATATGGCTATGATTAAATGTTCGATGGAAACGTATTCATCGGTCATTTTTTTTGCAATTGTATTGGCTTCTAATAAGGAATTGTTAGTCTCACGGGATAACATCAGCTCTCCACCGGAAACTTTCGGAAAACTTTGAATGGTGCTGTCTAGAATTTGTTTGAGCAGCGTTATATTTACATTTAGTTTTTTCAATAGGAATGGGCCAACATTTTCATCCACTTCTAAAATGCCTTTAAAGAGGTGTTCGTTTTCAATTTGTTGTTGACCTGACCCTTGTGCAATTTGTTGCGCTTGCTGAATGGCTTCCTGAGATTTAATGGTGAAATTATTTAAGTTCATGGCTATATTGTTTTAACTTTGCTAAAAATGTTTTCAATTTGTATTCCAATGTGTAAATTCCGACAAAAAGTCTGTTTATTAATGGTTTGTAAAGACAAAATGTCCTAAAATAAGACGAAATGAGTATTTTTAATAGCCTTTTTGGTAGTAGTTCTGGGGAAGAGTTTCAAACTTCTAAAGTTAATTGGATCCCGTTGACTGATTTGGGTCAGTTGAATGAAATTATAGAAATATCTGTAGATAAGCCAGTTGTTATTTTCAAACACAGCACCCGTTGTAGTATCAGCCGAATGGCTTTAAAACAGTTTGAAAACGAGTTTGATTTAACGCAACATCAAGTTACGATTTATTTTTTAGATTTGTTGGCTTATCGGGATATTTCTAACGCTATTGCTTTGAATTTTAAAGTAATACATCAATCTCCTCAATTACTCTTGATAAAAAATGGGGAATCGGTTTATCAGGTATCACATAGCGATATTGATGCTGCAGATTTAAAACGATGGTTATAAAGTTTAGATATACTTTAAATTTTTATTCAGCATTTGGTTATGTTATTTATTAGGGGTAGTTCCTTAAATAAGGATTCGTTTTATTATTTATAATAAATTCATAAATAACCTATATTTTTGTTTACTAATTTAATAGTCTTGAAAACTAAAATTTTCCTCATCACGCCGCCCTTTACGCAACTTAATACCCCTTATCCAGCAACGGCTTATATCAAAGGATTTCTAAATACCAAAAACATTCCCGCCACACAAGCTGATTTGGGTATTGAAACCATTTTGAAATTGTTTTCCAAACAAGGTTTGATGGATTTATTCCAAAATATAGCAAATTGCAACGAGCCATTTTCTCAAAACGCAAAGCGAATCATCGCCTTACAACTAGAATATATTAAAACCATTGATGCGGTTATTTTATTTCTTCAAGGTAAAAATCCGACCTTGGCCTTACAAATTTGTCAAGATGACTTTTTGCCAGAAGCGTCCCGATTTGAACAGTTGGAAACTCTTGATTGGGCTTTTGGAACTATGGGGACTCAAGATAGAGCCAAACATTTAGCGACTTTGTATCTGGAAGATATTTCTGATTTGATTGTGGAATGTGTTGATGAAAATTTTGGATTCAGTAGGTATGCAGAGCGTTTAGGGCGTTCTGCTAACAGTTTTGACGAATTGTACCATGCTTTACAGCAAGAGTATACATATATTGACGCAATTTTAATCTCTATTTTAAAAGAACGTATAGAATCGATTCAACCAACTTTATTTTTAATATCGGTTCCTTTCCCGGGTAATTTATACGCCTCTTTTCGCTGTGCGCAATGGGTGAAAAAGTACTATCCTGATATCAAAATTGCAATGGGAGGTGGTTTTCCAAATACTGAATTGCGTTCCCTTTCGGACGCTCGTGTTTTTGAGTTTTTCGATTTTATCACTTTGGATGATGGTGAAATGCCATTAGAAAATTTGGTAGAACACCTAGAAGAAAAACGAAAGCTAGAAGATTTAAAACGCACTTTTGCTTTAGTAAATAATAAAGTACAATATATTAACCATTCAACTTGTAAAGATTACAAGCAGTCTGAAGTCGGGACGCCCGATTACTCGGATTTACTATTGGATCAATACATTTCTGTTATAGAAATTGTCAATCCGATGCACCGGATGTGGAGCGATGGCCGCTGGAACAAACTCACAATGGCCCACGGATGTTATTGGGGGAAATGCACATTTTGTGATATATCGTTAGATTATATTAAGATATACGAACCAGTTGCCGCCAACATCTTATGCGACAGAATGGAAGAAATGATGCTTCAAACAGGACAAAATGGTTTTCACTTTGTCGATGAAGCGGCACCTCCTGCGTTGATGCGGGCTTTGGCTCTTGAAATTCTTCGCAGAAACCTTACTGTTTCTTGGTGGACGAACATTCGTTTTGAGAAAAGTTTCTCCAAAGATTTATGCTTATTACTCAAGGCCTCAGGTTGTATTGCCGTTTCCGGTGGATTAGAAGTGGCTTCTGATCGGTTATTAAAATTAATAGACAAAGGGGTAACGGTAGAACAAGTAGCAAAAGTTACTAGAAATTTCACCGAAGTTGGAATAATGGTTCATGCTTATTTGATGTACGGCTATCCAACGCAGACAGTCCAGGAAACGGTCGATAGTCTTGAAATGGTTCGACAGTTGTTTGAAATAGGGGTATTGCAATCTGGTTTTTGGCATCAATTTGCCATGACCGCCCACAGTCCAGTTGGCTTATATCCAGATAAATTTGGTGTTTTAAAGGAGTCAGAAACGATAGGAACATTTGCCAATAATGATATTAATTATATTGATCCCACCGGGATTAACCACGATCAATTTAGTTTTGGACTTAAGAAATCTTTGTATAATTTTATGCATGGTATTTGTTTTGAGTATGAACTGCAGGATTGGTTTGATTTTAAAATTCCTAAGACCAAGATAAAACCTGATTTTATTTTTGATGCCTTGCAACAAGTAGATGATTTCAATATCAAACCAACAGCAAAGCTAGTTTGGTTAGGAGGAAAGCCTTCCTTTGATTATTTTGTAAAATCTAAAAAAGGAAATTCTTGGGAGATGATGGTCTTGACTTTTCATGATAAGAAAGAAAGCTTTACTATTCAAACCAATAAAAAGGAAGGGGAATGGTTAATAGAAATACTTGTTAAAATCGCTGTTTCAAATCCTAAAGTTTATACTTTTCAAGATATAAAAGCTGATTTCGAAAATGAATTTTCGGATTTTGAATTGTTCTGGTATTCTAAACCAATAAAGACATTACGGGAATTTGGATTGATTCACTTATAGCAATCCAAAAAAGTTAAGAGAAAATTAAGATTGAAAATTATAGTTTAGAAATCAATTTATTTACATTTACTACTTACAATCTTTATTTACTTTCGATGAGATACCTATTTTACTTTTTGTTTTTTTCAACTTTTATTTCGGCACAAAGCAAAGATGTGTTTGATATTGCAAGAAGTGGCAGTGTTAAAGAGTTGTTGGTTTTTTATAATGACAATCCAGATGTTGTAAACCATTTAAATAAAAATGGTTCAAGTATGTTGATTTTGGCTTGTTATAGAGGCAATGAAGAGGTTGCTTTGTTTCTTGCTGAAAAAGTAAAAGAGATAAATTATAATTCGGGACAAGGAACAGCTTTGATGGCCTCAGTAATGTCTGGCAATCTTCAAATTTTAGAAAAGTTACTGTCGTTAAAAGCCGACACCAATCAAAAAGATTCTACAGGAAAGACCGCCTTGCTTTATGCTACCTTTTTTAATAAAAATGAAATAGCCAAAACATTATTAAAAAATGGAGCGGATATAAATATTAAAGACGATGAGGGTAAAAAAGCTTTAGATTATGCAGTTTTTAATAAAAACACGGAGTTAATAATACTTTTAAATAAATAAAAAATCATGAAAAACAAATTACTATTTCTACTGTTAATTGGAGTGTCTTTTTTTTCGAATGCTCAAACCAAATCATCGGGGACCGTTGCTTTAAGTACAGTTTCAGGTGCTTCGTTATCTGTTAAAATTGATTTAGATCAAACTAATTCGTTAGCAACAATTACTTTAGTTGGCCCTTCTAATAAATGGTTTTCTATAGGTTTTAATGTAACCGCTATGGATAGAAATACAGATTGTATTACTTATGGCTCTTCATTGCTAGACCAATATTTACCGGGTGGACACAGCAAACCAATTACAGATCCAACAAATAGTAATTTAAAAATAGAGAGTAACTCAGTGGTGGGAGCTATTCGGACATTGGTTGTTTCAAGGCCACTTTCGACAGGAGACGTTAAGGATTATTCATTTATTTACAATACTATATCTAATCTTAATATTATTTGGGCAATTGGTCCTGATACTAATGTAGCTAACGAGCATAGCTATTTTAATACCCAAAACCTGACTTTTTCGGTATTAGGAAATGAAAGTTTTCCGACTTTAGAAAATCTTACAATATCTCCTAATCCATCAAACGGAATTTTTAATATCTCCAATACAAATTTAATCCAATTGTCTAAAATTAAAATTTTCGACACCAATGCTAAATTAATCAAGGAGTTAACTATTTTGGAAAATCAAACTAACATTGCTTTAGATCTTACAAATCTATCAAAAGGGCTTTATTTTGTTGAGCTTTCAAATGATAATGATAAAACGGTTAAGAAGATTGAAATAAATTAATAAAATATAAATGAAAAAGAAATTTAAAATTATTTTTATTTCACTTGCAATATTTTCACTTGTTGCCTTTTGGAGTTATAATTATTTAATGCATGGTGGAGAAAGGAATCTTGAAAACGAGGACGCGGCTTTTATAGTCTCTTCAGACCAAATTACTAAAGAGTTCACCACTAATATTAATCAAGCTAATAAAAAATATCTTGAAAAGGCTATTGCAGTTCAGGGTGTGGTTACTGATATTATAGAAAATCAAATCATAATAGGTAATAGTGTTGTTTGTACATTTGAAAAACCAGCAAATTCAATCCATAAAAATCAAATTTTAACTGTAAAGGGTAGGGTTGTAGGATATGATGATTTGATGGGAGAGTTAAAATTAGACCAATGTTTTATAAATAAAAATTAAATGAGAAATATT
>CALQBR020000059.1 GCA_943328865.2 Sphingobacterium thalpophilum | reverse complement strand
TTGGGTTCTGACAACAAAATGGTAAGATTGTTGTCCAATAGGGCAAAGAACAATCCAAAACGCGTTGTTTTTGCTGAAGCAGATCATTTAGACGTACTAAAAGCTGCCCAAATTGCTTATGAGGATCGAATTGCTGTTCCTATTTTATTAGGTAACCGTGAAACTATTTTGGAACTTAAAGCTGAGATCGGATTTGAAGCAGATGTTCTTATTATTGATCCAAAAACAAAGGAAGAAGACAAAACAAGGAATCGCTATGCAGCTATTTTTTGGAAATCGAGACAGCGACGTGGAATGTCTCTATTAGATGCACAGAAATGGATGCGAGAACGCAATTATTTTGCTGCAATGATGGTGAATCAAGGCGATGCAGATGCTATGGTTTCTGGCTATTCTCGCAGTTATCCTACTGTCGTGAAGCCGATAATGCAGTTAATTGGGAAAGCACCAGGTGTTTCTTTGATTGCAACTACTAATATGATGATGACCAATCGGGGTCCTATGTTTTTGTCGGATACAGCAATCAATCCAAATCCATCTGCTGATGATCTAGCGAAAATAGCTTTAATGACCGCCAAAACGGTTAGAATGTTTGGTATGGAACCGATTATTGCGATGATTTCATTTTCTAATTTTGGTTCATCGGCAATAGATAGTGCTAGTAAAGTACGAGAAGCAGTTGCCTTTCTGCATGAAAATCATCCTGAATTAATAGTCGACGGGGAGTTGCAAGCCGATTTTGCCTTGAATCCAGAAATGTTAAAAGACAAATTTCCATTCTCTAAATTGGCTGGAAAAAAAGTCAATACCTTGGTATTTCCTAATCTAGAAGCGGCTAATATTACTTATAAGTTGTTGAAAGAATTATACAAAGTAGATTCGATTGGGCCAATAATGTTAGGAATGGAGAAACCAGTACACATTTTTCAGTTGGGTGCTAGCGTAGAAGAAATGGTAAATATGGTTGCTGTATCCGTGGTTGATGCCCAAGAAAAAGAAAAGAGAAATAAAGAGAAATAAAAGACTTCATTATTCTATTTTTGCCCAAAAAGCACAGAATATTATATTTGGATGTTTTTGTATTTGAAAATACTTATAAAAATGATAGCACACTTACAGGGAAGATTAGTCGAAAAAAACCCAACCGAAGTCATTATTGACTGCAATGGGGTAGGATATCACGTGAATATTTCGCTGCATACATTTTCTTTACTTCCTGCTTCGGATGCTATTAAATTGTATACGTATCTTCAAATAAAGGAGGATTCACATACTTTATTTGGATTTATGGAGAAATCTGAACGCGAAATCTTCAAATTGCTTCTTTCTGTTTCAGGTATTGGAGCCAACATTGCTAGAACGATGCTATCCTCGTTAGAACCCAAACAAATCATTCATGCGATTGCTTCAGCCGATGTAATGACCATTCAAACCATAAAAGGAATTGGCAGTAAAACCGCACAAAGGGTTATTTTAGATTTAAAGGAGAAGGTTTTAAAATTGTACGATTTGGATGAAGTTTCGACGGGTCAATGCAATACAAATAAAGAAGAAGCGTTATCTGCTTTGGAAGTATTGGGCTTTAATAGAAAATTGGCGGAGCGGGTAGTAGAGAAAATTGTCAAAGATACACCCGATGCGACCGTAGAGACCCTTATAAAACAAGCCTTAAAAAACTTATAGTACTTGGAAACATTTTATATAAAAAATAGAGAAGCCATTCTTCGCATTAGTCTTTTTTTAATGGCGTTATTCTCTAATTTTACTATACAAGCTCAGGTAGATCAAGAGGTTCAAGATACTACCAAAACAGGATATGCCATAGGTAAAGTGGCGATTAAAAACCCGCCGAGTATTCTCGAAGCCTATACCTATGATCCTGTAACCGATCGCTATATTTATACAAATGCCATAGATGGCTTTAATATTAATTACCCAATTATTCTTACTCCAAAGCAATACGATGAATTGGTAATGCGGGAATCCATGCGGGAGTATTTTAAGAAAAAATCGGATGCTATTGAGGGGAAGAAAGAAGGTAGTGAAGAGGCCAAAAAGGATTTATTACCCAGATATTATGTGAATTCTAGTTTTTTTGAATCTATTTTTGGAAGTAATACTATTGATGTAAAACCAACGGGGTCTGTAGAGATGGATTTGGGATTGCGTTATTCTAAAATGGACAATCCATCATTTTCACCAAGAAATCGTTCGACGACTACATTTGATTTTAATCAGCGAATTAGTATGAGTATGATGGGGAAAGTAGGAACCCGATTGAATGTTAATATTAATTATGATACTCAGTCTACCTTTGCATTTCAGAATTTAATCAAATTGGAATACACGCCAACAGAAGATGATATTATTCAGAAGATTGAAGTAGGAAATGTGAGTTTGCCTTTAAATAGTTCCTTAATTCGAGGGGCACAGAGTTTGTTTGGGGTTAAAGCCCAATTTCAGTTTGGGAAAACCACAATAACGGGAATCTTTTCAGAACAACAATCCCAAACCAAAACCGTTACGGCTCAGGGCGGTGGAACTATTCAGGATTTTGAAATGTTTGCATTAGACTATGACGCTGACAGGCACTTTTTCTTGTCACAATATTTTAGAAATAAATATGATGTGTCGCTTAAAAATTATCCCTTTGTCGATAGTAGGGTTCAGATTACAAGAGTGGAAGTTTGGATTACCAACAGACAAAATAGAGTTGCCGCTAATAATAATAATTTAAGAAATATTATCGCACTTCAGGATTTGGGAGAAGCGCAGTTGACAGATTCAGAAGGCAACGCTATTAGTGATGATAAATTGGTAGTTGCAAATCCTTCTTCGGGATTCTTTACTGCTCCAGTCAATACGCCTTCAGACAATACAAATAACAAATACAACCCTGCCTTGATAGATAAAGGTGGTTTTTTGAATGGAAATATTAGAGAAATTGTAACTGCTTCCTCTGGTTTTACAGGAATCACAGTTAGTGAAGGACAGGATTATTCTAAGTTAGAAAACGCTCGAAAATTGAATGCTAATGAATTTTCTTTTCATCCGCAATTGGGTTATATCTCTTTGCAGCAAAGATTAGCCAATGATGAAATTTTGGCCATAGCGTATCAATATACCGTTGGAGATAAAGTATACCAAGTGGGAGAATTTGGAACTGATGGGGTTGATGCAGCACAGACCTCTCCATTGGATCCTGATACGGGACTTTCTGCTACTATCTCTAGTCAGAGTTTGATATTGAAAATGCTGAAAAGTAACTTGACTGACATTAGTAATCCATTGTGGCAATTGATGATGAAGAATATTTATCAGATTCCAGGTGCATTCCAACTACAAAAGGAAGATTTTAAATTTAATATTCTTCATAACGATCCCTCACCTTTAAATTACATTTCGCCAGTCCCAGGTAGTCCTTTTCCTGCTTCGCCTTCACCTGAGAACAAAGTGGCCGAAACTCCTTTGCTAAAAGTATTCAATGTCGACAAATTAAATTACAATAATGATCCACAAGCCGGGGGAGATGGTTTTTTTGATTTTATGCCAGGACTAACCGTTGATACCCAAAATGGGCGGTTAATCTTTACCACAAAAGAACCATTTGGTGAATTGCTGTTCTCAAAATTGTCAAATGCAAACAGTGGCGAAAATTATAATGACGAATCGTCATATAATGGAAATCAAGCAAAATATGTTTTTAGAAGCATGTATACCAAAACACAAGCTGCCGCAATGCAGGATAGTGATAAGAATAAATTTCAATTAAAAGGTAAATTTAAATCTTCTGGAGGAGACGGTATTCCTATTGGAGCATTTAATGTTCCCAAAGGTTCTGTAGTGGTTACCGCTGGTGGAAGGGTTTTGATGGAAGGGGTTGATTATAGTGTCAATTATCAATTAGGGAGAGTCCAAATTTTAGACCCTTCGCTACAAGCTTCAAATACGCCCATTCAGGTTTCTGTAGAGAACAACTCCGTTTTTGGACAGCAAACCAGACGGTTTATGGGTGTTACTGTAGAACATAAAATTTCGGATAAGTTTTTAGTCGGAGCGACCTTCTTAAAAATGACTGAAAAACCATTTACGCAGAAATCGAATTATGGACAGGAGTCTATCAACAATACTATTTTTGGGTTCAATACCAATTATTCTACTGAGGTTCCTTTTTTAACCAGAATGGTTAATAAATTGCCATTTATGGATACGGATGTGCCTTCTAATATTTCATTAAGAGGGGAAGTTGCTTTTTTGAAGCCAGATACGCCGCAAGGGGATCGATTTCAAGGAGAATCTACCATTTATGTAGATGATTTTGAGGGATCACAAACGACTATCGATTTGCGCTCTCCTTCCTCTTGGAGTTTGTCATCAACACCAGAGAAATCGGCTACAAGTCCGTATGATTTTAATGCTAGCGCTAATGATCTAAGCTATGGGTTTAAAAGAGCTAAAATGTCATGGTATTCTATAGACCCTACCTTTTATGCTTCAAGACCTTCTGGGATATCTATTGAAGATGTTTCTTTAAATGCAACCAGAAGAATCTATAGTCAGGAATTATATCCTGTAACGGATATTGTTGTAGGGCAAACACAAGTAATCAACACTTTAGATTTGTCATATTACCCAAAAGAAAGAGGGCCTTATAATTTTAATCCTTTAGCCACAGGTTCTATAGGATTACCCAATCCTACGGAAAATTTTGGTGGAATTATGCGCGCCATCAATTCTACAAATTTTGAGCAAGCAAACGTAGAGTATATTCAATTTTGGATTTTAGATCCTTATTATAAAGGGCCGGGTACGCCACCTGTTGGAAATCCAGGAAAAATTTATTTTAACTTAGGCGCTATTTCTGAAGATATATTAAAGGACGGTAGAAAACAGTTTGAAAATGGACTAGGGCCAGGTCAGATTTTGGTAACCCCACCACCTATTTGGGGAAATGTCCCTGCCTCTCAATCATTAATTTACGCCTTTGATACCAATGCGTCCAATAGAGCCAATCAAGATATTGGTTTGGATGGATTAACCAATGATGCTGAAGCAACAAAGTATCCTGATTTTGCAGGTCTTGAAGATCCATCTGGGGATGACTATCAGTTTTTTTTGAATGCACCTGGAAATATTCTGGAACGTTATAAGAAATACAATGGATTCGAAGGAAATTCTCCGGTTGAAGTTACTGATACCAATCGTGGTTCTTCAACAGTTCCAGATGTTGAAGATATCAATAGGGATAACACGATGAACACCATCAATGCGTATTATGAATACAGTATTGACTTGTATGAAGGAATGGGAATAGGCGATCGATATGTAACCGATGTGAGAATTACACCTGCCGAGAATTTACCCCCTGGTGCGGATCCAGTAGAAGCCAAATGGATTCAATTTAAAATACCCGTTACGTTACCTGAAAATACCATAGGTAGTATTTCTGACTTCAGATCCATTAGTTTTATGCGAATGTTTATGACTGGTTTTAAAGATGATATTACCGTTCGTTTTGGAGCATTAAATCTAGTAAGAGGAGAGTGGAGAAGATATACAAATACGTTGGATGCCACCGATCCTAATTCCCTCGATGATAAAACTGATTTAGATGTTTTATCTGTTAATGTTCAGGAAAATGGGGATAAAGAACCAGTGAATTATGTGACGCCTCCAGGTGTGGTACGGGAGCAGTTGTTTAACAACAATACGGTAGTTAATCAAAATGAACAGTCTTTAGCATTGCGGGTTTCTGGTGATGGGTTAGAAGCAGGAGACTCTAGAGCCGTTTTCAAAAATATTAACGTGGATATGCGTCAGTTTAAAAACTTGAAAATGTTTTTGCATGCTGAAGCACTTCCAGCTCCAGCAAGTCCGATACTTCAGTCTGATGAGATGGTTGGTTTTATACGTTTTGGAAATGACTTTAGCGAAAACTTTTATCAAGTTGAGATCCCTTTAAAAGTAACTGCTGCTGGCGCTAAACTTGGAGCCGATATTTGGCCTGAACTCAATGAAATTGACTTGCCTTTATCGTTGCTAACGCAATTAAAAATTTTAGCGATGGGTTCTAGTGCACCACCACAGGATGTAAATGGGATCCGATTTGTTGATGATTATGTGTTGAATCCTGCATTGGCTAATAAATCCAATAGGGGGAAATTGAGGTTAGGCGTTAAAGGAAATCCGAATTTTGGGTTGTTGCGAACCTTAATGATTGGGGTAAAAAATAAGAACACCAATGTAAATAGTAAAATTCTTGGCGAAGTTTGGTTTAATGAACTTCGTTTGTCGGATATGGATAATAATGGAGGAATGGCAGCTGCAATGAGTATGGATTCTAATCTTGCTGATTTTGCCACGCTTTCGGCCACAGGTAAGAAGAGCACCATTGGGTTTGGAGCTTTAGAACAAGGTCCGAACGAAAGAAGTAGGGAAGATATTCAACAATACAATGTGGTGACCAATCTAAGCCTTGGGAAACTAATGCCAAAGAAATGGGGGATAAACCTTCCGTTTAATTATGCTGTTGGAGAGGAAATTGTGACACCGCAATATGATCCATTCAATCAAGATATTAGACTACAACAACTATTAGATATTACCGCTGACGCTGCAGAGAAAGATAATATCAGAAACCGAGCAATAAATTATACCAAACGAAAAAGTATCAATTTTATTGGAGTTCGAAAAGAAAGAGGGGCACAACAGAAGCAACGCCTTTATGATCCGGAAAATATAACCTTATCGCATTCCTACAATCAAGTCGAAAGACATGATTTTGAAATTGAGGATTATATCGATCAGCAGGTTAATACGACGGTTGATTATGCCTTTAACTTTCAACCTAAACCGATCGAACCTTTCGGTAAAACAAAGATTTTCACGAAAAGTAGTTATTGGAAGATGTTAAGCGATTTTAATTTTAATTATTTGCCATCATCCGTTTCTTTCAGTTCTAATATTATAAGACAATATAATAAACAACAGTTTAGACAAGTCGATGTGGCAGGGATAGGTCTTGATCCATTATACCGAAGAAATTTCTTGTTTAATTATAAATATGGTTTTAATTATAATCTAACCAAGGCATTGAAATTAAATTATACCGCTTCCTCTAACAATATGGTTCGGAATTATCTAAATGAAGATAATGTGCCAGACAATACTGTTACGATTTGGGATGATTATTGGGATGTAGGTAATACAAACCAGCACATGCAACAATTGGTGTTGAATTATGATTT